>QIDN01000369.1 GCA_003229345.1 Nitrospirota bacterium
CAACCTGCGACCGGGAGAAAAAGTGGCGTTGGTGGGCCACACAGGAAGCGGCAAATCCACACTCGTCAAACTGCTCATGCGGTTTTATGATGCCGATGCAGGACAAATCCTCATCGACGGTCACCCCATCCAAAAACTGAGTCTGGATTATCTGCGGGAGCAGGTGGGATTGGTTTCGCAGGAACCGTTTCTGTTCAATGGCACGGTGCTGGAAAATATTCTATACAGCAGACTGGATGCAAACCAGGATCAGGTGGAACGAGCGGCCCGGGCGGCACACGCGCACGAGTTCATCGAGCAGTTACCGCAGAGATACGAAACATTGATCGGGGAGCGAGGCGTGAAACTCTCCGGCGGCGAAAGACACCGGCTGGCCATTGCCCGCGTATTTCTGAAGGACCCACCCATCCTGGTGCTGGACGAAGCCACGGCCTCGGTCGATGCGGAAACGGAAGTTAAAATCAAGGAAGCGTTGACCCAGTTGATGGCGCTCCGCACCACTCTGGTTATCGCGCACCGGTTGTCGACGCTGGAGGGGGCGGACCGGGTGCTGGTGCTGAAAGCCGGACGGCTGGTCGAATCCGGCTCGCACAAGGAATTGATTCAAACCGACAGCGAATACGCCAGCCTGTTCAAATCACAACTTCATTTGTAACGAAGGAGCCACCGTTGAAGGAAGATTTATTCCTTTTCGGTGTTGAAGACACCTATGTTGCGGAATTTATCCTGCCGTTGTTCGACCAATTCACTCGGCTTCAATGCCATCAACTCTTTCAGTTGGGACCGCAGGGCCTTTTTAAGCAAAATGGCCGCCCATTTGTGATTGCGGTGCGCCCCACCTAACGGTTCGCCCACGATTTGATCGATGACGTTCAGTTTATCAAGCTGCTTGGAAGTTAAATTGAGGGCCCGCGCGGCCTGCTTGACCTTATCCTTGTCGCCCCACAAAATGGAGGCACATCCCTCGGGCGAGATCACGGAGTACACCGAGTGTTCGAGCATGAGAACGCGATTGCCCAACCCGATCGCCAACGCTCCGCCACTGCCGCCTTCCCCTATGATGACGGCAATGATGGGAACCTTGAGACCGGACATCACAAATAAGTTGTACGCAATCGCTTCCGACTGCCCCTGTTCTTCCGCATCCATACCGGGATAGGCGCCGGGTGTGTCGATCAGGGTAATGATGGGAATGTTGAACTTTTCCGCAAGCCGCATCAACCTCAGGGCTTTGCGATATCCAGCGGGTTGCGACATGCCGAAATTGCGGCGAATCTTCTCCGGGGTATCGCGGCCTTTCTGATGGCCGATCACCATCACCGTCTGGTTATCAAACTTGGCAAATCCGCCCGAGATCGAAACACCCGCTCCCCCATGCCGGTCTCCATGCAGTTCCTCAAAATCTGTAAACATATTCTCGATATAGTCCAGCGTGTACGGACGTTCGGGATGACGGGCCACCTGGGTTTTCTGCCAACCGTCGAGGCCGTTGAAGACATCCCGCTTCATGTGACGAAGTTTTTTCTTCAGCTTGGAGATTTCGTGGGTCAGGTCGCCGACGCTGTCGTACATGTTCGACAAGGAATACAATTCCTTGATCTGACTTTCCACCGCGAATATGTCTTTTTCAAAATCCAGAATCTGTGCCATGGTTTTACGGGACCTTTGATAGGTTATCGATCAATAAAATCCGAAAATCGGATAAATTAAATTTTTCAGAGTCGCGGATTCCGCCAGCGCTTTGGCACCCTCCGACCCAATTTTGTTCTGCCCCAAACGCAGGGATTCCAGCTGAGCCATCGTTTGCGACTGGGCCAACGCCCGCGCTCCGGCGTTGCCGATGCGGTTGAAGTTCAAGTCCAGGCTTTTTAAATTACCCAACACTTTGGATTCCGCCAACGCCCGGGCTCCCCGGTCGGTAATACGGTTCGCGGCCAGATGCAGAGACTCCAGTTGCTTCAACTTGGGCGATTGAGCCAGTGCAATCACGGTTTCGTCGCTCAGGTTGTTGTTGTTCAGGTTAAGCTCCCGGATCCCTTCAAGATACGGCGAATC
>QIDN01000168.1 GCA_003229345.1 Nitrospirota bacterium
CCTCCCAAGCACGGGGGCTGGCCAACATGTTCACCAATACGGAGACTACCTGTAATTTCTGTTCGTGGGGCTGTACGATCAAACTGGAAACCAAAAAAGGCCAATTGATCCGTATCGAAGGTGACGAAACCTTCGATGTCGGAATAAACGAAGGTAATCTGTGCGCCAAGGGACGGTTCGGGCACGGTATGGTTCAAAACGAAAACCGACTCCAAACCCCTCTGATGAACGTCGGCGGGGAGTTCAAGGAAATCGGTTGGGACGAAGCCATACAAACCATTTCAGAACGTATCACTGCGACAGTGAATCGAAGCGGACCTGGAAGCCTTGCGGCCATCGGTGGAGAAACGCTGACCAACGAAGAGAATTATCTGCTTCAAAAATTATTCCGGGGCGTCATCGGGTCCAACCAAGTCACCAACCTGAATCATTTACGCGCACCCTACGTCAACGCCTTCCAACAGAAATGCTTTGAAAGCGGAATCGTCTCCAAACCCATTACGGAGTTAGCGGAAGCCGATGTCGTTCTGCTGTTCAACACGGATATTCCTTCCGAGTATCCGGTGGCGGGCAACTCCATCCGCAAAGGCGCCATTTACACGGGTACGGATATTTTGATCGCCAACCCCAGAAACGTGGAATTCAGGCACGAATCCCGGATGGAAGTGCGAATGACCTACAAACCGGAATCGGATGCCGCCGTGGCGAACCGGATCAGCCAGATCCTCATCGAAAAAAATCTTATCGATACCGCCAAAGCCAAACAAGCACTACCCAATTACGACGCCTTCGCACAATCCCTGGCCAAATATACCAGCCAGTACACCGAGGAAGTCACAGGTGTGAGCGATGCGACCTTGATTCAAGCGGCTGAGCGGTTGGGGCGAAACGCCGACCGGTTTATTCTGATTGGCAACGATATTATCGAGACCGGCCAGGGTGAAGCCATCCTCAGCGCCTTACTGAATCTCAGTTTACTGCTCCATCATGGCGGTGAAGGCAGTGTCAATATCTACCCGCCGAGAGAGCATTGCAACTCGCAGGGTGTCAACGATATGGGAATGGTTCCGGAGACGCTTCCCGGATACCAGCCAACTCATCTGAACCAGAAAAATCTGGTAGCCGATCTTTGGAAAAACTGTTCTCAAGGCGCCATCAAAATGCTGTTCATCGCCGGGGAAAACCCGTGCCATTCCAGCAAACTCGCTTCCATTGTTAAAGACGGCCTGCAAACGGTTCCCTTTCTCGTTGTTCAGGACATGTACATGACGGAAACGGCGAAGATGGCGGACATTATTTTACCTACCTGCTCCTATGCCGAGAAGGAAGGCACGTTCACGAATATGTCCCGCCACGTACAACGAGTGGCACCGGCAGTGCTTCCTGAAGGACAAGCGCGTCCCGACTTCGAAATATTCGGCGATTTGGCGCAGGCTCTGGGCAAGCCATTCACTCATACCTCCATGCGGGAGCTTCAAAAAGAAATCGAAAATGTCGCCCCCAGCTACAAGGGAACATTTCCCGGTAAAAAATCGGCACAATGGATTCCTACGGAATCTGGAAGCCAACCCGAGTTTGCCATTGTGATAGAGGAAGCCACGGAGATTCCCTCACAGGACTATCCGATGAAGTTGATCACCAACAACCATATGTTCCATATTGGGAGTTATTCGCATTACGCCAAGGCACTGGTCGAAATTGGACCCGACTGCGTGGCGGAAATCAGCTATGAAGATTCCCAGGCAATGAAGATCGACTCCGGAGATACGATCCGAATCAAATCGGAAGCGGATTTTCTGGATGTCCCGGTGGCGGTAACCGACCGCACCCCTCCGGGCGTGGTGTATGTGCCCAAAAACTGGGTGGATGTACCGGTCAACAAACTGAGAAACGGGAACCGGGGACTCATTCCCGTCCGCATTAACAAACAGGATTGACGGCCTGGCTGTCCTTTACTAGAACACGAGCATAATATGTCTGATCTGAAAGAAAATTTACATACCGAGCATATGGTCCTCAATATGGGCCCCTCGCACCCTGCCACGCATG
>QIDN01000386.1 GCA_003229345.1 Nitrospirota bacterium
CCTGATTGAGTTGATAGGCCAGTCGAAAGAAAGCCCGGGAGACCTGAGTTTGTTGAATGCCCTGGCGAAATTTTACAATATGAAGAATGATTACGGGAGGTCCCTCGAATATTCCAACCGGGTTCTGGAAAACGACCCCTTGAATGAAGAGGCACTGCAAAGCGCGTTGTTCAGTTACCGGGGCCGGGGCGAGCCGCGTGAGGTGATCGGCGCCGGTATCCGTTATGAAATGGTGAAACCGGATGACATCCATTTTCAATTCATCCTGGCGGAAATTTACGTGAAAACCTTGAATTGCCAGATAGCGGTCCCTTACCTCGAAAAAATCCTCAAAGTGGACGATACTTATCCTAAAGCGCAAAAATTAATGGACCATTGCCAGAGAAATGTGAAAGAGAGCGTGTCGTTGTCTTGATGGGATTGTTTGTCAGGAAGTTTTGCGCTGGGCTTGAATAATTTGTTGGGAGGAATCGGAGAACTGTTGGGAGATGCCGACCATTTCCGGAAGTAGAGTTATAAAAACACGGAGAACATGAGGATCAAATAATTTCCCGCTTTGATTTTCCATTTCCGTAATCGCATCTTCAGCCGACCAGGCTTTTTTATAAGGACGGTCGCTGGTCAGGGCGTCGAAGACATCACACACCGTCACAATCCGCGACACCAGGGGGATTTCCTCGCCCTTCAGGCCCCTGGGATAGCCACTACCGTCCCATCGTTCGTGGTGGGAGCCGGCGATGATTTCTGCCATTTGTAGAAACTCGGACTCACTTCCCGATAAAATCAGCGCTCCAATGTCTGAGTGGGTTTTCATAATAGCCCATTCTTCCGCGGTCAACTTTCCGGGTTTAAGGAGGATATGGTCGGGAATGCCGATTTTCCCAATGTCGTGCATGGGGCTGGCATGGCGAATGAGATGGCATTCATGATCGTTCAACCCCAAGCCTCGCGCCAGGCGCTCGCATAGTTTGCTGATGCGTATAACGTGCATGCCGGTTTCGTTGTCGCGGTATTCCGCCGCCCGGGCCAGACGGTGGATGATTTCTACCTGATATTGGTGTAGTTCCTGCGAACTTGCCACGACCTTGGTTTCGAGTGATTTTTTATCACTGCAAACGGAGTTGTGCAGCATCCGGACTTCCAGAAGATTGTTGATCCGGGCCAGCATTTCTTCCATGATAAAGGGCTTGTTGACAAAATCCTTGGCGCCCGCTTTGATCGCTTTCAACCGGGTCTCGTTATCCAATTGCGCCGTGAGCACCAGGATCGGAAGATAGCTTTCCTTTTCCAGGGTTCTGAGGGCATTCATGACATCGAATCCGCTGAATCCCGGCATTTTGATATCAAGAAGAATCAGGTCCGGGTGCATGGATTGATAGAGGTCCGGGGTAGAGCGGGAATCGGTGGTGGAGGTGATGTTGTGATAACCGACGGCACTCAACATTCTTTCCAGAACATGGATGTTGCCCTGCTCATCATCAACGATCAAGATCTTGGCATCGGTGAATTTGGCGTCTCGGGATAACGAGGAAATCATAAATTGATCGGAGCCAGCGATTAATAAAGCTGTAATAATTTCTCGAGCGACTCACCCGAGATAAAAATTACCATGAATCTCAATGTGATGATCCATGCTAATCGAAAAATCACACCCCGTCAATCCTGTCTGACATTAGTTCAACAAACTCAATTACTTATATTTATCGCATATTTAGGGATATGTTGGCCGTCGGTTTCGACCTCTTGAACCCCCCTAAAAACAGTAGTTTATGGAAGGCAAAAATGAACAGGGGAGGATCTTGAAAATTGACTGATTTCAATAGTTTATGAGAAGCTTTATGAGGTGGGCTTTAAAAAGATACTTTTAACGGCTTTATAACTATTGACCAGAAATGTTTCCAGCTGGGAGCGCCAGTAGGATTTGATGTCGAATAATGTATCGTGGGTCTCGAACAGCAATTTCGGAATTTCCAATTTTTCGGGGCATTTAGGCAGACAGTCGCCACACTCGGTGCAGGCGGAGGCGAAGTTTCCGGGGAACCAG
>QIDN01000400.1 GCA_003229345.1 Nitrospirota bacterium
AATTCGGCACCCAATTGGTCCAGCGCCTCTTTGGCGTTTAATTTCAGATTATTGATTTCGGTCTCTATGTTATTGACCGCTTCATCCATCAATCCCATTCCAAACCTCCTCGTCCCCAAATGAAGACGTAAGCAACGGCTAAAATAAATACGAAAACCACCATTTCAATCAATCCGAACAGCTTGAGCTCGTCCAGTGCCACCGCCCACGGGTACATGAACACCACCTCGATATCGAAAATGATAAACAGCATGGCGATGGTGGCGAACCGCACCGGGAACCGCCCCTTGGCTTCTTCCGAGGGCAGCATGCCGCACTCGTAAGGCAGATTTTTTTCAACCGTGGAGTTCTTCGGTCCGAGGATAGACGAGAGCAACAGTATGCCGGCAACTACGGCCAGCGCGACGATTGCAAAAATGATGACGAATAGATATTCACTCACAGAGCTGTGTCCGTAATGGATAGGTTTCCTAATTGGAAATCCGGGGAATTACTTTTAGAACAAGAGTTTCGGCCCGACACACCTGAATGGCCGAACCGCCCGGTTTTACTCAATCCGGTATTGTATCACCCCTACTTTTCCCACGCGGAAAAGTATTGGAGTTGGCGATTATATTCGGCCCATAGGACCCTGTCAATTATTGATTTATTCGGCGTCCCGGCCAATTCCCGCCGGACTTGGGAATACAGAAATACCGGTTTCTCAAGGCTTTACGAGTAATCCATATCCTGCATTTTTGGGAAGTGAAACAATGAATCTAAAGGAAGGGGATTTCTCTGGAATAACCCAGGTGTTCGCTTTTCGCAAAGTAAAAGACAGGCCCCACGGGAAAGGAGTCGCCGTGACTTACTCCGGCACTTCGAGGTGGAGGCGGTAGATCAGGCCGGAGGGATTTTCTTCCGGCGCGGCGACGTCGGGATTGGCGTAGTTGATGACTTCGAATGTCACGGTATTGATGCCTTCCTTCAGGTATTGATCGAAGTCGATGATGAAGGGGTCGGGAAAATTCGCGCCGCCGTATTCCTGCTTCAGGGACACGTCGTTGACGGTGATGTGGCAGGTGTCATCACTGCGCACAAACAGCTCCGCCCGCTTAACAGATTGGGCCTTGCCGTCGGGAACGCCGAACTGCAGGCGGAATTTGTTTTTGCTACCGGTTTTGGCTTCTTCGAGGGTGATCTGTTCGCGGATCCACACCCATTGACTGCCCTTGATACCGCGCCACTGGTTGAGAGGATCGCAGATCACCGCCGGCTTCCAGTTCTTCGCTGCGGTATCGTAATACTCCGTCTCTTTACCGCTCACAAAAACCTGAGTGCGGGTTTCCTCTTCGGACGGCTTGTGCGGTTGCGGCGACACGGGCTTGCTCTCTTCCAAAAGTATCCGGTTCAGTTCCAAATAATAATCGTACAGGCCGTTTTTCTTTTTGACCAACACCATGCTGGGACGCGGATGGTTGCGGCCCAGATACGGACCGATATCGGCAATCATAAACCCGTTCGAATGGCCTTCGTCCACGGAAATGAAGGAATGCGAGGGAATGGAACTGTAGGTATGGACCGTAAACTTCCCCTTGTCGGAGGAGGGGCTCATCTCTTCAATTTCGTCCTGTAGTTTCTGCAATAGCAACAGTGAAGTTTTGATTTCGTTCTTGAAGGTCGACTTGCCGCCGATCTGCCGCGTGATCAATTCGACGATTTCCGATTCGGGGTCGATGACCAGCAGTTTGACCTCTATCCCGCTCAATGCCTTTTCCTTCAGCAAATCGCGGCTTCCGGTAGAGATGGACAACAGCGACGTGCCGCCAATGAAAATCTGGTGCCGGACGTCCTTGAACAAACTTTGGAAGGTGAACGCCTGGCCCAGCTCGGAGCGGTTTTTGTAAATGCCCTGGACACCCAGACGCACGGCATGCGGATTGACGATTTCCTGCAGGGCTTCCTTATATTCATTGAACGTGAGTTCCCGCAGAAACAATTCGTAACCGAGCGACACCACACCGATCATTGAGATCAGCAGGGAGAATTCCTTGACCG
>QIDN01000315.1 GCA_003229345.1 Nitrospirota bacterium
GGAGCACCTCCGCAGGCCAGCGTAACGATGGGCCTGAATTCCGAATTGCGCTCAGGGGTGTTTTTTTGTGATTAACCGTCAGCAAATTTCCTGCCCTGTAAAGGGCTTGTGCCTCAGGGCTTTTCTCTGGCCGTTACCGGTCTGCCAGTTCCTTCTCCGGGCAGTTTTTACCCGGCGGGTCAGGGGGTGGGTTTTTGCAAAAGGAACAACAACAAAATTCCGATGGCAGTAAGATTGAATATCAGCAGAATGAATGCCCAACGATTTGGGAGAAAAGTGCTGCAGGGAGCGTCGAAAGCGGGAATATCCGCCTCTTCCGGAGAATCTTCCCCGGTGCTGGAACGGGCCTGCCCGTGTTTTTTAAAGGCGTCATTTTCTTTGCGCAGGGCTTGGTTTTCAGCGGTCAACTGCTCCACCTGGTCTTTCAACTGTAAACGCTCCACCTTCAGGGCTTTGGATTTGGCGATCTCCCGCTCCAGCGCTTCTTCCGGTCCCAGGGTGATGCCGTCATCTTCCTGAATATCCTGCCATTCATCCGTCATGGCCCAATCATACTCTCATTGGGATGATAAGAAAATGGAGAAACGGTCAGGGTTTGTACGCGTGAAAGGCGTTGCTCGTGGCGGTCAAACGGGAAAGATATTCCGGGGTGAGTTCGAGGTCTCCTGCCCTGCAGAACTGTTTGATCTGTTCGGGTTTTCGTGACCCGACCGCGGTGGTCATAATATTTGGACGGGACAGCACCCACGCCACGGCAATATTGATCGGTGCGGTATCGAGTTCCCCGGCGATATCCTGAACAGTGTGGAGGACTTCCTTGGAGTGGCTGAACAGCGGTTCTTGATACACTTCGTACTGCTGGCGGGTGGGGGAATCGGCCTTCAGCCGTCCTCCCAAAAGGCCGCGCGCCGAGGGGGAATAGACCATAGTGCCGACCCCGGCGTTCTGGCATAACTCCTGTGCTTGGTCCTCATATTCGCGTTCCAGCAGGTTGTAGGGAATCTGGTTGACTACGAACTCGGATAAATCGGCGCCGAGGCGGGTTAAATCTTCCGCCTCAAAATTAGATAAGCCAATGGTTTTGGCCTTGCCGCTGTCGCGCAGGGCGATCATGATTTCCACAAGTTTTTTGGATTTGTCGAGGGTATTGAAATAACTGCCGGGCCAGTGGACGAGGTAGACATCAACCGTGTCCCGAGCCAGGGCGCGGAGGGTGCCTTCCAGCCGTTCCTGATAGCTGGCCAGGGTCAGGTCCGCGTCTGGCCATATTTTGGAAATGATCAGGACGTCATTCTTTCTGGAGCCGAGGGCTTTACCCAAGCGGCGCTCCGATTCGCCGTCGCCGTAGCCTTCCGCCGTATCGAAGGCGGTGATGCCACCCTCGAGCGCGGCTTTCACCGATGCTTCGGCATCCTCGGGGGTGCAATAATCCCCCCAGCCGTCACTCGGTGCGATCTGCTGGCACCCGAAGGTGATGACGCTCCACGGTTTATCCAGGCCTTTGCAGGTCACGCTCCGCATATTATTTCATCACCACGATGATGCGGCGGCGCGTGTAATGCGGGCCTTCGGTCTTGAACGAGGCGGTTACCGGTTTCGACCATTCCTCGGAACTGCCGAGGTGTTTTTTAAACCGCCACACCTTCCAGCCGACCGTCAGCACGGCGGCTCCGGCAAGCAGGATAAACGCAGCGAAAATAAATCCGATCAATGCCGGGAACATAAAAATTAGAACCGCCAGTGCCACCAGCGATCCGCCGAAAACCAGAAGTCCGCGTTGCAGGGATTTGTAGCCCTCGTCGAAAATGTCTTTGTGATGTGGATTGCGTTCAAACACGATTCCTCCTTCCGCTCCGCGAGGTCCGATTGTGGACGGGGCGAATTTCAAAACCTCCCCAGCGAAACGGGCTCCGGGCCTTGCCCGGCTCCCCCTTGTAAAGGGGGCTGGGGGGATTCTTCCTTTGTCTCTATATCCATATATAAGATTTTACAGGCAACCGGTCAAGGCGGGAAGAGCGGAAATCGGAGGTCAGACC
>QIDN01000392.1 GCA_003229345.1 Nitrospirota bacterium
ACCGGTCCAGCTTGACGTTCTTGCATTCCCGTGCCAGCGCACGGTTGTCCGGAGAGTGCGGTTGGGCTACCACCGGCTCCAGTTCGTCGGCCTTGTAGGTTTTGTTGAAACAGTACTTGGCGTCCGGGTCGGAATGATACACTGTGCCCTTTTTGTCGGTGCGGCCTTTCAGATAATCGAAGGTGATGTCGTCCGCTTCGATCACGGCGTTTTTGCCGCCGGCTTCGATGGCCATGTTGCACAGGGTCATGCGTTCTTCCATGGAGAATTGGTAAACCGCGTCGCCCGCCCATTCCATGGTGCGGTAAGTGGCTCCGTCGCAACCGATGTCGCCGATCACATGCAGGAGAATATCCTTGGCCATGATGTAGGGCGGAAAGATGCCGGTCCATTCGAAACGCATGGCTTCGGGAACTTTGACCCACAGTTTGCCGGTACCGAGGATGAACGCGGCGTCGGTGTTGCCGATGCCAGTGGAGAACATGCCGAACGCGCCGGAGGTGCAGGTATGCGAATCGGTGCCGAACAACACTTCGCCGGGACGGTTGTGCCCTTCCTGCGCCAGGGCAATATGACAAACGCCCTTGTAATTATCGGTTCCGACATCATAATAATAAGGAAGCTTTTGCTCCTTCGCGAATTCGCGAAGGATATCGATGTTGCGGTTGGCGTGAGGATCGGCGGTAAAAATATAATGATCGGGGATGATTACCACTTTTTCCGGATCCCAGACCTTGGCGTTCTGGCCGAATTGTTTTTTAAAGATGTCGATGGTGCCCGGTCCGCACACGTCATGAGTCATCAATACGTCGACATCGACCCAGACGTTATCGCCGGGGGCGACAGATGTTTTACCGGCATGGTTTGCCAGGATTTTTTCGGTAATGGTCATTCCCATATACAATCTCCGTAGGGAGGGGGTTGCGGTTTAGTTTTCGAGGCGGTTAGGCGAAAAACCCTCAAGTATGATACTAAATTAACATTTTAAGGTTTCTGTGCGAACAAAAAATTAAAAAAAGTAAATTATATCGCCAAACTGGCTGGTTTCCACCCGGAATTGAGCCCGGAGAACCCTTCCCACCCGTGAGTGGCAGTTATAATATTGAAACGGGCCCGTGATTGAGGTAGGTTGAATCCCTTTAAACCCTTGAATTTAATCCAATGACATCTGGCAACGAACCCGAAAAAGACGAATTCAAAAAGGTGGTTTTTGACCGCCGGCCGCTGTGGATCGTGATTTTCGACCGCATGCGGCGAGGCATCGTGATGGCGGTACTTCTGATCGGCTTTTTCGTCCTGCTGGGCCGGGAAACCCCTGAGGGCCTTTCCGCCGAGGGTTACAAGGTCCTGTGCCTGTTTTTCCTGTGCGTCTGCCTGTGGGCGAGCAACGTGATTCCCCTGTCTGCGACCAGCCTGTTGGTGATTGGTGCGGTGCCTCTGATGGGCATTATGGAAGCCTCCCAAGTGTATTCTTTTTTCGGCAACCGGGCGGTGTTTTTCATTCTGGGAGCGTTTGTGCTCTCCGGGTCGATGATCGCCTGTGGATTGAGCGGGCGAATGTCCCTGTGGGTCATAGAAAAATGGGGCCATCGGCCGCGCACCCTGATGACGTCCATCTATTTTTTCGGAGCGGTCAGTTCCTGTTTCATGTCGGAGCATGCCGTGGCAGCGATGCTGTTTCCCATCGTCACGGAAATCGTCTCCGCCCTGAAACTGCCACAAGGCAAGTCCGCTTTTGCCAAGTCGCTGTATTTCGCGATGGCCTGGGGATGCATCATTGGCGGTGCCGCCACTGTGCTGGGCGGGGGACGAGTTCCCCTGGCGGTCGAGATGCTGGAAAAGGGAACCGATGGAAAAAGCACCCTCGGAATTATGCAATACACCCAATTGACGTTTCCGATGATCGTGCTTCTGTTGGTCTGCGGATGGGCTCTGCTCAATTTATTGTTTAAGCCTGAAATCAAGGACGTAAAACCCGCCTTGGAGGATTTACATGCAAAATCTCTGGCTCAGGGAAAAGTGACCTATCAGGAAA
>QIDN01000349.1 GCA_003229345.1 Nitrospirota bacterium
ACAACTGCAAACCAGCCTTGGAAAGGACCGGAAATATCCATGGCGAAGGGACCTCCCCACTTGTGAGAAAACTCCCCATCGCGTAAGAATACCTGTACGCGATCATTATAACCGTCGGCGACGTAAAGAGACCCCTCCGGACCCAGGGCCACATCGGTGGGATAATTAAATTTTTCCGCCCAGATTCCTGTCTTGCGGGTTTCTCCCCATTGACGAACAAACCTCCCGTCGGAACGAAGTTGCTGGATTCTCTGGTTGTAGAAATCGGCCACGAACAAATCTCCATTGGGAGCCAGGGCCACTCCACCCGGCGCATCAAATTCACCCGGCCCGGAACCGGAATGTCCGATGGATCTTTTATGTGAGCCATCGAGGGCAAAGACCTCGATACGGTCATTCCAGTAATCGGCCACAAAAAGCTCGTTATGGGCAATGGTCAGATTCATGGGGCGCCCCAGCTGGCCGGGCTCTTTTCCGGTGCCGCCGAATTGACGCTTGAAGTTGCCCTCAAAGTCGAACACCTGTATCCGGGAATTGCGGGCATCGGAGACAAATACCTCGTGTTCGGTGACGGCGATTCCTGTGGGATCGTTGAATTCTCCGGGGCCGCTTCCTTTTACCCCCCAAGCGGTAGCAAACCTGTATCCGGGCTCTTGTTCCGAACCCATAAAGGCCGTACATCCAATGGTGAGCACACTCGTCAAAAAAAGTAACAGGATACCCAATGCCGTCAGGGTTTTATACTTCATGTCCGTCGCATCCTTTTGTCAGAAGTTGAATCGAAACCCGAAGCGGACAACGTAGTCCTTCTCCAGGGCCGTACCGTTGAGATCTTGAACCACGGGGATTTGTACCACTCCTTCCACAATCCACCGTTGGGTCACGTACTGCAGTCCGGGGGCAAGAAACAGCGTGGTGCCGCCGGAATTGGGGTCTTTGGCACCGTTACTCCGGTTTTTATTCTGGTGGATGAGATTGCCTTCCACGACGCCATAAAGAAAACCGGGAACCCCGCTTCCCAAACTGCGCGGCAAAAGGCGATACTGAAGAGAGGCGTCAAGGCGGGCGACATCACCAAACTCAAAATTATTGGCCTCGGTGTTGACCTTGTAACTGGCCTGGGCATCAATTTCAAAATCGAGCGTTTGATAGGTTGCCACCAGGCCGCCGAACGGGTCCACGGAGCCTGATCCGGCTTGCACGCTGGCGGGAAGGCGACCCAATCCGTCGGTTTCATCATCCTTCCCGGTAGGGAGCTCTACACCGGCAAAGGGCGCAATACGAAAGGTACGTCCCGGAATGTTATCTTCAAATACTTCATATCGGGCGAACAGAGTCAGATCGCCTATGCCACTTGTGTCGCGGGTGCGGCGCACACCCATTGATGTAATCTCCAGATTCTTGTCCACATACGGGAGAACCCCGAAAAAAGCCAAATCACTGGTGATCCCGTAACCCAGGACCGATACCGCGGCAAACACCCCACGATCCCGGTCCGCGCCACTGGGGTCGTCGCCCGACCGATCCAAGACAAATTGTTCCCGGAATATAAATTCATCCTCCGCGACGGGCAAGGCCGTGTTGAACGTAATCGGCGCACCCCAGGCGACCCCTGTCCAAATCAATAAAAAAAATGTGGAAGCCGTACCTATTGCCCCAATGATCCTTTTCCCCGGATCAATAGTTTGCAAAACCATTTCTTTTATTCCTTCCCTTTGTCTTCCGGGCTCCCCTGGACTTGCTCGAAATCGCGGAGAGTGAAGCCAGCGGCTTCGACCGTTTCCCTGGCGGTGGTTTCATCCAAAGTTTTTCCGGTGGCCATGGTGATGAGTGTCGTCCCCGTTTTAAGGTCAATATCAATTTTCTCAACACCCTCAACCTTACTGAATTTTTTTTCTATGCCATAGGTGCAGAAAGGACAGGAAAGACCGTCCACATAGACCTTGTAGACGGGCTTCCCCTCTTGCGCCCCGGCGACCGCTACCCCGAGGAACAAAATAAAAAGAATGCTCCCCAGAATTTTCATGATCGAAC
>QIDN01000065.1 GCA_003229345.1 Nitrospirota bacterium
ATGTAGTCCACCATACTCACCGGCCGCGCGCCGACGCAGATGAGATCATTCACGTTCATCGCGATGCAGTCGATGCCGAGGGTGTCGTACTGGTTCATCAACTCCGCGACAATCACCTTGGTGCCGACACCGTCGGTGCAGAAGGCGATGCCCTCGCCGTTGCCCATATCAATGACGTTGGCGAAGTAGCCGATATCGGCTTTGAGTGGATAGCGTTCGCTGAACTTTCGGGTCGGCAGGACGTGTTTGAGGATGCTGTCCAGCGCGGATTCCGCGCCGCTCTGGCTGACACCGCTGGCTTCGTATTGCGATGTTTTTCCGGTGGGACTGGACATAATCGACTCGAGGATGGGTCAAGGGTTTCTTGGCGCTACTATAGCATTATTGCCAGCGGCCTTGAAGTTTTTTGGAGGGGATAAAAATGGCGCTTATCCAAGACTTATGGATACACGCCGCGGTCCTGGAAGCTGAGGGAGATTTTTTCAATGGCGATAGCCATGGCGGCAATGCGGTAAGATTCGATTTTGTCATTGGACCAGTAGCGGTCGCGAATCTGCTGGAAGGCCATGCGCATGGTGTCGTCCAGTGCGGAGCGGACCAGATCCAGCTCGTTGGGACCATGACATAGCTTCTCAACGAGTTCAGTCGGGATTTTATGCCCGTTGGATTCGATGGCCTTGAGCAGAAGATCGTTCTGGCTGACCTCATGGCGGCGGGTGAGACGGCCGAACCGGATGTGCGACAGGTTTTTGATCCATTCGAAATACGAGACGATCACCCCGCCCGCATTGAGAAAAATATCGGGGATCATCACCACTCCCTTTTGCCTTAAAATGGCGTCGGCACCGAAGGTGACCGGTCCGTTGGCCGCCTCGGCGATCAGTTTCGCTTTGATGCACGGGGCGTTTTCCATATGGATGACCCCTTCCATCGCCGCCGGTATCAGAAGATCGCATTCTTCCTCCAGAATCGAGTCGCCGTTTTCAAAATACTGGGCGTCAGGATAGCCTTTTACCCCGCCGTGTTCCTTATTATAGGTGTTTACTTTTTCCAAGCTCAGCCCGTTGTGGTCCATCAACGCGCCATCGTGTTCGATGATGCCGATGATTTTTGCTCCGTCTTCGACTTCGAGGATTTTAGCGGTGTGGTAGCCGACGTTGCCCAGTCCCTGAATGATCACGGTTTTACCTTCGAGTGTATCTTCGAGGCCGGCTTTCTTTGCATCCTCCGGGTGGCGGAAAAATTCGCGGATGCCATACACCACGCCGCGCCCGGTCGCCTCGGTTCGGCCCGGGATGCCCCCCAAGTTAATGGGCTTGCCGGTGACACAGCCAATGCCGTTGATATCTTCCGGGTGGTGCTGCATATAAGTGTCGGCGATCCAGGCCATTTCCCGGGGACCGGTGCCCATGTCCGGAGCAGGGACGCTGGTGGCGGGGTTGATGTAATCTTTTTTTATCAGCTCAAAGGCAAAACGCCGGGTGATCCGCTCCATGATGGCAGTGTCATACTTCTTAGGATCGACCACCAACCCGCCCTTGGCCCCGCCAAAGGGAACGTCGACCAGCGCACACTTGTAGGTCATGAGCGCCGCCAGGGCTTCCACCTCGTCCTGGGTCACCAGGGAAGAGTAACGAATGCCGCCCTTGGTGGGGAGTTTGTGCTCGCTGTGGACGGCGCGCCAGCCGATAAAGCTTTCGATTTTGCCTTCAATTTTTACGGGGAAGCGGACCTGGTAGACGTTATAGACCCCTTTAAGGACGTACGCCAGGCCCTCGCTGATTTCAAGGGTGGCGGCGGCGATATCAAATACGAGATTGACGTTTTCGCGAAAACTTTTTTCCTGATGGACGGTTGTTTTCATGCGTTACTCCAAGAAATTATAGCGACTTGCTCGCTCAGTGCCCGTACCTCTATGCTAAACCAAATCCGAATGAGAGAGGTAATGTTAAATTAATCCTTTCTCCCGGATTTATCCGGATTTTTTTACGGGAGATGGCTGGATTTTGGCCGCATTCCTATATATGAT
>QIDN01000407.1 GCA_003229345.1 Nitrospirota bacterium
ACGGCAACCATTATGCGGAATGGGAGTTTTATCCCGAATGACGGAAATTTCCATTCCTACCGCTTGTAAGGATCGAATGGCGGACTCTCGGCCCGCCCCGGGTCCTTTTACATGAACCTCCAGTTTTCTCATTCCCATGTCTCTGGCTTTGACCGCCGCTTTTTCGGCTGCGACCTGGGCGGCAAAGGGCGTGCTCTTGCGCGATCCCTTGAAACCCTGTGCGCCAGCACTCGACCAGGAAACCACGTTTCCGGACAGGTCGCTGATCGTCACGATAGTGTTGTTGAACGTAGCCCTAATATGTGCGATTCCGCTTTCAGGGGCTGACTTACTTTTCTTTTTCGTACCTTTGGATTTTTTGTCCATGGATCCCTTCTTTATTTATTTTTTGGGTTTGGGCTTGGCACCACCCGCTGTTTTGCGCGGCCCTTTGCGGGTACGAGCATTGGTGTGGGTGCGCTGGCCCCGAACCGGCAGGCCGCGACGGTGGCGCAAACCCCGGTAACACCCGATATCCATCAGGCGCTTCATGTTCATATTAATAGAGCGGCGCATATCCCCTTCCACTTCATAATCCCTGTCGATAATGGAGCGGACCTTGGCGATCTGGTCCTCCGTCATATCTTTGATTCGTACTTCCTGAGGAATTTCCGCCTTTTCAAGAATTTTCGCGGAACTGGTGGGCCCAACGCCATAAATATACGTCAAGGCAATCAGCGCTCTTTTATCCTTAGGAAGGTCTACACCTGCAATGCGTCCCACACGTTATCCTTTCTCAACCTGGGTTGAAACTGTCACCCCTGCCTCTGTTTATGCTTCGGGTTTTCACAAATCACCCGCACCACACCCCGTCGGCGGATCACTTTACATTTAATACAAATGGGCTTCACGGATGATCTGACTTTCATAATACACCTTCTTATTTATAGCGATACGTTATTCGACCGCGCGTTAAATCATAAGGAGACAACTGTACTTTGACTTTATCTCCGGATAGAATCTTGATGAAATGCATCCGCATTTTCCCGGAAATATGAGCCAGAATTTTATGTCCATTATCCAACTCCACTCTAAACATGGCGTTGGGCAGGGGCTCCAAAACGGTTCCTTCCACTTCGATGGCTTCTTCTTTGGACATAATCAAGACACCATTTTGCAAAGCTGGGAGAAAATCGCATCCATTCCGCCACGACCCTGAATGGTTTTCAATTTCCCCTGCTTTTGGTAAAACTCCTTAAGGGGAGCCGTTTCCTTGCTGTAAACTTCAAGTCTCTTAACGATCGTCTCCTCGTTGTCGTCGGGGCGCTGATACAACTCCCCGCCACACTCATCGCAAATCTCTTCCACTTTAGGTGGATGCGAGGTTCGATGAAACATGGCTCCACAATTTTTACAGGTACGGCGACCGGTCAGCCGAACCAGCAATTCACCCCGGTCGACTTCCAGATCCAACACCGAATCTATATCTTGACCCATCGCCTCCAAGGTTTCCCCTAGTTTTTCAGCTTGGACGATGGTTCTGGGAAACCCGTCGAGAATGAATCCAGCCTCGCAGTCGGGCTCCACAATTCGTTCTTTAATCAAACCAATAACCACTTCGTCGGGGACCAGCTCCCCTTTATCCATAAATTTTTTAGCCTGCTTCCCCAATTCCGTGTCGTCTTCCACGGCGGCTCTCAGGATATCCCCGGTCGAGATTTTCGGGATACTGAATTTATCCTGAAGCAAGTTGGCCTGGGTCCCTTTACCGGACCCGGGAGGGCCTAACAATATCAACCTCATCGATCAGCCTCGGCGACCTCGTATCCTCCCCTTTTTCAAAAACCCGTCGTAGTTGCGTTGAACCAGGTGGGATTCGATTTGTTGCATTGTATCGAGGGACACTCCAACGACGATAAGTAAGCTTGTACCGCCGAAATAGAACGGAATGTTGAAGTATTTTATCAGATAATCCGGCAAAATACAGACAAAAGACAGGTAAATTGCCCCGTAAAAGGTCAACCTCGATAGAATCTGATCAATATAATCGGTTTTGTTGCCGGGACGAATTCCGGGGATAAAACCGCCATTCTTTTTCATATTGTCCGCCACCTCCGTGGGGTTGAACATAATCGACGTATAAAAATAACAGAAGAAAAATATCGCACCCACAAAAATCATGCTGTAGACAACCGTCCCTGGTGTCATCAACGCCGCAAACTGCTGCATCCCGGGAAAGTCGATAAACTGGGCCAACGTCGCCGGCAACATGATAATCGACGAGGCAAAAATCGGCGGAATCACCCCGGATGTATTCACTTTCAAGGGCAGATGGGTGCTTTGCCCGCCGTACATTTTACGTCCCACCATCCGCTTGGCATATTGGATGGGGATGCGTCTCTGCCCACCTTCGGTAAACACGATGGCCCAAACCACACCGGCCATCAAAACCGTCAGCATCAGGACCACCAGGACAGACAATTCGCCGGTACCCATCAAATCCATGGACATGAAGATCGCCCCGGGTGCC
>QIDN01000137.1 GCA_003229345.1 Nitrospirota bacterium
AGGGTCCGGTGGTTCGAGGGCAATTTCGAAGCGTATCAGGAAACGCGCAAGAAAGAACTCGGCGGCCGGGAAGAAAACCGCCGCTCCAAATACAAAAAACTCACTATCCGGTAATTGAAAACAGGCTACCGTCTTCTTAATTTTTATCGAAATGGCGGATATATAAAATCAATTTCCAGACTTCGTCATCGGATAAAAATTTGTAGGCGGGCATTCCGGTTGCGGGCGACCCGTTTTTAATGATCCAGAACATCTGTCCGTCGGAAACATCTTTCATGGTTTGCGAACAGGTAAAATTGAGCGGCATGGCGGGTAATCCCTGCGCCATCATGCCGAGTCCGTTACCGGCAGGCCCATGGCAGATCTTGCACGGGTTGGGTTCCGCCGTCCATTGGTAGAGAGATTCTCCCTTGATGAAATTTTCCGCGTTGGATTCGAACGGGTTCTTCTGTTGAGCGATCTTGTCCGGTGCCTGGGGAGCAACCCGGGTTTGCGGACAAATGCCCTGTCCGCCGCGTCCCATGCCGTGGTGTTGTTGATGGCGCTCGTGCCGCCCTCCATGCGCCCGGCCCTGATGCATGGCCAGCAGTTGCTTTTCTTCGGAGACAACTTCAGTCGCCTGCAACGATGCCGGACCCATGCCCCCTAAAAAAATGGTCAGGCCTGCCAAAATGAACCCCTTGCTTCCTTTAAATCTCATGCAACCATCCTATCAAAATTGAAAATTATTTCTTTGTGGAAAAACTCCTGAGATACAAAATCAATTGCCACACCTGATCACCATCCAGATAGTTGAACGACGGCATGGCGGTGCCCGGCGAGCCGTTTTTGATGACCCAGAACAACTGACCATCGGGCAACTCTTCCATCGTATAAACACAGGTGAAATTTCGCGGCTTGGGCTTTACCCGGTGGAATATAATTCCCAAACCATCCCCGCTGATGCCATGACAAACTCTACAAGCGCTGGGTTTGGCATCCACATGAAACAGGGTTTTCCCGGCCAGAATATTCTGCGGTGTGGCCTCCAGCGGATTCCTCAGTTTCAGATATTCCTCCGGCGCCGTCACCGTTTTGCGCGGTTGCGGACAGATGCCCGATACTTCATCGTGGCCCTTCTCATGCTTGGACCACACCGGACCGGGAAGAACCAGCCCTAGCAACAATATCCCCATAAAACAAACCTGCGATCCCGGCATCCATCGCTTCCAATATTTGAACTGCATACCGCCACCTCTCCATTTGACAGATTAAGCCTTCTTCTTGCCAGTTTTCGCTTTATCCTTATCCGTTTCCACCACCGCCGGAAGTTTCGGAATCTTTACATTGAGGGGTTCGCCATCGAGTGCTTTCAGAAACTCGACGAGCTCCAGCACTTCCTGCTCGCTTAACTCCAGCGGAGTGATGAAAGCGCTTCGGTTTTCCGCGACATCGCCGCCCCGGTTGTAAAACTCGACCACACCTTTTAGCGTCGCTTCGCTACCGTCGTGCATATAAGGCGCCGATTGCGAAATGCTTCGCAGTCCCGGTGTCTTGAAGGCACCCTTGTCAAAATCGTCTTTAGAAATGTTGAAACGCCCCAGGTCTTCGGTGAGCGGACCGTGCTGCTTGACGCCGATATTATGAAAACCGCTGTCGGTCAAAGCCGGGCCATTATGGCAGATACTACACTTGGCCTTGCCAAAGAACAGCTTCATGCCGTTGACCGCCGCTGACGACATGGCATTTTCATCCCCCTGCATGTATTTGTCATAGTCGGAATTTGTGGAAACCACGGATCGTTCGAACGTGGCAATGGCTTTGGCAATGTTGTCGAAAGTTATTCCCGAATCACCAAATACTTTGCTGAACGTCTCCCGATATTCCGGGATGGCGCCGAGCTCCTCGATCAGTTCGTCGGCCTTCTGGTTCATCTCTACGGAAGATTGGATGGGACCCTTGGCCTGCGCTTCCAGTGTAGGCGCCCGACCGTCCCAGAACTGAACCTCAAAGTAACCGCTGTTGATCACCGTCGGCGAATGGCGCC
>QIDN01000414.1 GCA_003229345.1 Nitrospirota bacterium
AGTGCCGCCAAGCGCAGATAGGTGAGGGAGTACTCCTCTATATATAAGGTCGTTCTCCAAATCGAAGAAATGACCAGGAAAACATTTTGTCCGATCCATAAATAAACAAGATATCGAATAGACCGCATCCCTTCTGTCGCACTTCCGGGACGCAGGGCCACCCATACAAAAGCGCCAGCCAACAGGGCGGTGGCGATTAAGGGATAGGCCCCGCGATGGGCATACTCCGCGTATGACATTCCATCCGGCAGTGTACTCCCTCCCCACAGGTAGATGAGATCCATTGATGTTTGCACTGAAAACAAGAGGTTGAAAAGAACCAGTGAGTAAAGAATGGATTCCCTGGAAAATAAAAAGTGAATCAAGTTTCTAACATCCCTGAAGTCTCCTTCCCGCATGGGTTCTTGCTTCAACCGGAATCTTGGCCGGAGGAGGGGCCAGCATAAGACGATCACCAACGACCACAACAGGATTCGTTCGAACGCGAACAATTCAATAATCCAATCCCAGTTGATCAAATCCAGCCAACGGATCAATATGGGGTTCGCTCCAGTAAAAAGGGCTATAAACACCAGGGACAGTCCCAGCGGCAATATCCAATTCTTTAATTGGATGCCCGCCCGGTTTGGATGGCCCTCTTTTGAAAACAGATTTTTAACAAGTTTGGCGTCGTAGAGAACCCGGAAGATATTTTGGGTCCAGAAGTCGAATATCCCTCTCAACCAGAGCCCGGCGTTATGAGTCCAGCCGGGGTGACTTAACAGGGCCATGCTGGTGATTCCCAAAAAACTTAGAGTAATCGTCAATCCACTGGGGTTTTCAATGAGCGCAAACACCAAAACCCAATTAATTGTAATAATTACCTTGCCCGGCTTGGTATGAACCAAGCCGGGATTAAAAAATAACAGCGCACATAAAATAATGAAGGTATAGATGCCGGCAGCCCAACCCATTCCTTCCATATAGAATAGAAAATCCGCCAGCCCTGCCAACAGGAGGCAGGCTGTAGCCCGCCATCCCAATTGGTATTGTTTTTGTGCATGGATCATGATCGCCTCCTTATGCTCGCCTGCGGCGTTTGAGTAATGCCAGAGCCGCCAGGCCGATCACCAGCAATCCCGCCCAGGTGGCCGGTTCCGGGACGGAGCTTCCGGAAAAATTCTGCGCCATTTTCATGGGAGATCCTTGGCCATAGGCCTTGGGCCCGACACCTTTCACCATGGGAAGAGGCACCTGTGAATCTTTCGCGTTTTGTGGATTATCGTTAACAAATTTTCTGGATACCGCCACGAACGAAGTCCAGCGCGTTGTCAACGAGTGCTTGAGTCCCAGATCAATCACCTTCTGTTTCAACTCGTCATCGCTGAGGTTTGTGGTTTTAAAAGTATTCGGCGTATTGATCTGTCTCATGTGATCGGCGATTTGCGACCGGGCCCAGATCTGCGGAATTGGAGAAGGAGTCATTTCGCCTTTCCCGTCGAGTAGAACCGCCTGAATCGGCAAAGAGGCTTGCCTGCCACGCACCTTACCTTTCACTTGGACGGTATGCGTTCCGCTTCCCTCGATTTTGCCGAGAAGGCGAATCGAGTCTCCCGCAAACAGGTCGGGGATCACCGCTGGCGTCACCTGGCTCACTTTAAGTTCGCCCCATTCGATACTGATATCTGTCAGCACCGGGGACTCCAACTTGCCGGCCAATTCCAGCGCCACATCTTCCGCATCCTCGGTGGGGTTCATGAAGCGTGCAAAGCCCCGGCCCTTTCTCCCCATCTCGGCGAGTAAAAACCGATTGACCGAAGTGCCCACTCCAAATGCGTAGATGCGTGCGTCGCCGAGGGTGCCGGATATGAGTCGTAATACTTCCGACTCGTTGCCAATATAACCGTCTGTCAGGAACACGACGATCCGCAGAGTCCCATCCGGTTTGGGAACAGAGAACGCCTGCCGGATGGCGTTGGGGATTTCCGTTCCGCCATTGGCACTCAAAGAGTTGACATAGTTTAGTCCGTTGTTAATGTTGTTGGG
>QIDN01000184.1 GCA_003229345.1 Nitrospirota bacterium
AAAACGATTTTTATGTTCAAAACTCCGCCGAATGGCTGAACAGCTGGGGACAGGCCGCCAAAACTTTTCAATTCCTGCTGGGCGGCATCGCTGCGATATCCCTTTTAGTAGGGGGTATCGGCATTATGAACATCATGCTGGTTTCGGTAACCGAGCGCACCCGCGAAATCGGCATCCGTATTGCCATCGGCGCCAAGAAACGGGAGATTCGCAAACAATTCCTGATTGAGTCGGTCCTGATCAGTTTTCTGGGTGGGAGTATCGGGATTGGGTTGGGTGTCCTTATCTCTCGTGCGGCATCCAAAATGGGCGGCCTGGATACGGTCGTTTCCCTGCAATCGGTCCTGCTGGCGTTCGGGTTTTCCGTGGGAATCGGTATTTTTTTCGGCCTGTATCCCGCGACCAAAGCCTCCAATCTCAACCCCATCGACGCCCTGAGATACGAATAAGTTCCCCCCTCCCCTCCCACTTGCTATAATCCCGGATTATCACCCATCCACCCTAATTGTGTTGAAGCAATGATTTTGCATCCGAGCCAGGAAAAATTTATCAGCCTGAGGAGAGATTTTGACAGAGTTCCGATTCTTGGCGAGAAAATTGTTCCGCAATTCAAGCCATCTCACTTTTTCCGTTCTATGATTGGAAACGCACCCAACACTTTTTTATTTGAAAGCGGCAAAGGTCCAGAAGTGACGGCGCGTTACACCCTGATGGGTCAATCGAATTCCAAAACCCTCCAGGCAAACCACGATGGGATCATCGTGTCTAATAATGGAACGCGTGAGACGAAGACGGGTTCTCCCTTATCAATTCTCGATCACCTCAATTTCGAATCACACGGAGTCCCTTTCGATTATGTGCCGCATTTCTGGGGAGGATGGGTGGGCACGATCGGGTATGAAATGGCTCGATGGCTCGATGCCATTTCTCTTCGCAATAAAGACGATCTCGGTCTCCCTTTGCTTCATTTTTTTCAGGTGGACCAGTTGTGGGTTTACGATCATAGTACTCACCTTTTAAAAATGATCGTCTCGAAAAAATGTTTGGACGATCCCAAAAAACATTATGGTGAAACGGTTCAGGAAATCGAGCGGATTTGGCAACAGGCGGAATCCGTCCTGAATACCGCTTCAGAACCCGTCCGCCCCACTCCACCCGCTCGATCCAATGAAAATGATTCAGAACTCCATTCCAATATTTCCGAAGCCCAGTACATTGAAATGGTCGAGCGGACGAAACTCTATATTGAAGAAGGCGACATCTACCAGGCCAATTTGTCCCAGCGGTTCGAGACGGCATTCAAAGGTGAAGCATTTGACCTTTATGAAAACCTCAGGCAAATCAATCCTTCTCCTTTTTCCGGATATATGAAATTGGGAGACCTTACTCTGGTCAGCTCATCACCTGAGCGGCTGGTCAAAATCGAAAAGGGAGTTTTGGAAACGCGGCCCATCGCCGGAACCCGTCCACGGGGCCGCAATATTGAGGAAGACCATCATCTGGCCACGGAACTGCTTCTCAATGAAAAGGAGCAGGCGGAGCATCTGATGCTGGTGGATCTGGAACGCAACGATTTGGGCCGGATTTGCGAATACGGCAGTGTTCAGGTGACCGATCAAATGTTTGTCGAGCAATATTCCCACGTCAGCCATATTGTTTCCAATATTCGCGGAACCCTGAAACCGGACATCACCTTTAAGGAAATATTGAAAGCCGTATTCCCCGGAGGGACGATCACCGGCTGCCCGAAAATCCGGTGCATGGAAATCATCGATGAACTGGAGCCCGTGGCGCGCGGGCCCTATTCCGGAAGCTTCGGTTACATCGGATTTGCCGATTACATCGACCTCAATATTATCATCCGCACTATATTGTTGAAGGGCAATAAGGCTTATTTCCATGTGGGCGCGGGCATTGTCGCCGATTCCGTTCCCGCAAAGGAGTATCAGGAGACTCTCGACAAGGCCGCAGCCATGATCGATGTACTGACAGGAAGGCAGGGTTCCTGATGGAGCCAATC
>QIDN01000060.1 GCA_003229345.1 Nitrospirota bacterium
GATTTCATGCTACACACCGATCGATTTGGAGGTCACCGGAGCTTTGAAATTTGGGGAAGAGAACGAAATCCTCATACGCGTGGGCGAGAGGATTTGGTTGCCGCCGCAAGCCGCTGGCAGCACAGACAAGGAAAAAGTGCACTATTTGCCGGGAATTTGGGACGATGTATACTTGTCGTTTTCCGGCAGGCAGAAAATCCTGAAAAATCTCGTTCTTCCCTCGGTCAAGGAAAGAAAAGTCACCGTCAAACTGCTAATCAGAAGCTTTTATCCGCAACAGGTGATGTACGGTGACGAGATTAACGACGCCGTTCGAGTCGAAGTGGCGATCCGAGAGAAAAAATCCGGGAAACTGGTGGCGACAAAAAAATTCGAGGCGAAGACAGATCGCGGCAACGAGACTCAACTGGCCGTTGATATTCCGCTAACGGCATTCCATTCATGGTCGCCTGAAAGCCCGTTCCTGTATCAGGCGGAAATCAGGTTATTCGACGGGAAAAATCTTTCTGATGTGGTTACCGCCAGATTCGGGATGCGGGATTTCGAACGGAAGGGAAAGTATTTCCATCTGAATGGAGAAAAGTATTATCTGCGCGGAAGCAATATCACACTCCATCGGTTTTTTGAGGATCCCGACTGTCAGGCGCTTCCGTGGGACCGTGAATGGGTGAAAAAGATGCTGATTGATGATCCCAAGGCCATCGATTGGAACGCGATGCGAATATGTGTGGGCATTGTCCCGGATTTTTGGTATGACCTGGCAGACGAGTATGGGATGGTGCTGCAGAACGAGTGGCTCTACTGGCAAAGTCATGGCTGGGACGGGCAAATCAGGGAGGAATACACAGATTGGGTCTGGAGTGACGGAAACCATCCCAGCATCGTCATCTGGGACGCCATCAACGAAAATCGAAATCAATTCATTGGAAACACGCTGATTCCGGAGCTGCAAAAATTGGACCCAACCAGAATATGGGACGCGGGCTACATGCAGGAAGGCGATCTTACCGGTGTCGATCCGATGGATGAGCCGCATCTGTATCGCGCGGGCTGGCAGTTGATGCGCCAGGAGGATCCTATGGCCTTCCTGAAAGAGCATCCGTACCTACTCGGGAAAATGGATGACTGGGAGTCCAGGCATTTGAAATATCTGGAGGCTTCATCCGCTCAACTGGTGAATGAATACGGCTGGAACTGGCTGTGGCGCGACGGCAGGCCCGCCAAGCTCACCAAGAATGTCTATGACCACATGCTCGGAGAAAAGGCCACCCCGGATCAGAGGCGCGCCTTTCAGGCCTACTGGTTGGCGTGTGAAACTGAATGGATAAGAGGTGAGAGAACGATGGCGGGAGTGTTGGCGTTCTGCCACCTGACAAATAACTACGGATTTACCGGAGACTGGTATATCAACAACATCAAGGACCTTGAGCCCGGGTTGTCACTGAAGTGGTTCAAGCACGCATTCAGTCCGGCGAATGTTTTTATTGATCTGGCGGATCAGCGGTATTTTCCCAATGGCTCCTATCAACCGGGGGAATCATTGAGTTTCAATCTGGTTGGAGTGAATGACCATAATAAGAATGCGACCGGATCGGTATTGGTTAAGCTGGTTGACGCGGAAGGCAAGGCAATCGCCCAACATCAAATGAAAGTGGAGATCAAGGCGTTCGGGAGATCAAACTTCCCGATGTCTTTCACTTTGCCCGCGGTGCAGGGCGGTTACCTGATCTATTCGGAGTTCAAAAAGGACGGATCCTCGGAGACCGCGAAGAGCAGGCGCTACATTAAAGTGGGTGACGTTTCAAATCCAGAATTTTGGGAGATTGAACCGTAGATCCGCCTCCGGTGCGGATATAACCTGAAGAATGCCATGAGAACCACGAGTCGAGAAACACTGCGCAGAGCGCTGAATCACCAATCCTCGGATCGAATCCCGGTGGACTTCGGCGCAACACCAACGACGGGCATTCACGTGTCGTGCGTCGAGGCGTTGCGCAAGCACTACGGGTTGGAGGACC
>QIDN01000024.1 GCA_003229345.1 Nitrospirota bacterium
GCAAATGAATGTCTGCGAGAACGATGTCGGGTTGAAATTCCACCATATACTCCAATACGTGTTCGCCCCGGCTGATGCCTTCCACGGTAAAGCCCTCTTCTTCAAATGCCATGGCCACAATTTTGTGGATGGTGGGGCTTTCGTCGGCTACCAGAATCTTTGCGCTCATGGAAAATATTCCTTAGTCCGGGACGGGTATTGAAACCGTTTGAGAATAGCCGAGTTGCTACTAAAAACGGGCAGGAAGTCTGCTAACTACTTAAAAAGTATAACACAAGCCATCTTCGGCGGGCAATGCAGGGTGGCTCTCAAAGTCCCTGGTTTTTTTGCCTCGCTGGATGAACGGGGTGGTAACATAATTGGGATGGAAATTTGTACGATGTCGATAATACGCAAGCAGAGTCTCCCTGTTGGAAGTGACGCTGAGAACCCATGTTGGAATAGTTGGGCTCGAAAGGGTGTAACCTTTCTGGTGGTCTTGATTCTCCTCTGGCCACAGGGGGTGCAGGCGGAATACCCGCAATGGGATCTGGCGACCGACGTCAAGTCGCGCTTCAGCACTGGCTGTTCCTCAATCCAGGAATTGATGACCCAGGCGGAAGCGAATGGATTGGACGGTCTCTTGTTTGGCGACCACGACCGCAAATCCATTCAATACGGAGTCCCGCATGTGGAACGAATCCTCCGTATTAAAATGGGCAGTCCTGCCTTATTGGACAACGGTGCGGCCACCTACCTGAGCGAGATCAACCAGATCGATAAAACGGATGACACCCTGATCCTGATACCGGGAGTGGAAAGCGCGCCATTTTACTATTGGACAGGCAACCCGCTGGACATGAACCTTGTCGCCCACAATTGGGACAAGCACCTGCTGATCATCGGTCTCCCAAATTCCCGGGATTATGAAGAGCTGCCCACGTTGAACAGCAGTTTCACCACCCGTTACCTGAAAGACGACTATCGCCTTTTCTTGATATTTTGTTTCGGGGCGTTGATTGGCCTTTACGGTTTTATGGGAAAACGCTGGCGCGGCATCTCTTTTATATTGGCTCTGGCCATGGGCTTGCTGGCGGCCAATACGCACCCTTTTAAAAGTTCTCCTTTCGATCAGTATCATGGTGATCAGGGAGTCCGGCCTTATCAAGATTTGATTGATTACGCAGACTCCAAAGGAGCGCTGGTGTTTTGGAATCATCTGGAAACACCAGTGAGTGAGGGATTCCAAGGCGATCTGATCCAGGTGAAAACCCGAACGAACAGCCACCCCGAAGATCTATTGCTGACGCGCCGTTATACCGGATTTCAGGCAATGGGTACTTCTCAGGTATCTGCCGTTGAACCGGGAGAGGAATGGGATCAGGTGCTCATGCAATATCTTGATGGCAAGCGGGATCGCCCGGTGTGGGGTTATGGCGCCAACGATTTTCACTGCGAAGGGAAGGATGGAGATCGGCTGGGCGGGGTGCGGACTGTGGTGCTGTCGAGCCGCAAAAGCCGGCCCGCCATGGTAAAAGCTATCGGCGCGGGTCGCATGTACGCGGTGAAGCAGGGAGAGGGCAAGAGCCGCTTGTCTCTGGATACGTTCGAGTTGATAGATCCCGCAACCGGCAACCGGGCAGTAATGGGGGAAGAGCTAAAAGCTACGAGTTCGCCGGACGTAGGACTCAAGCTCAGTATGACGGACGGTGAATCCAATATCCGCGCCAAAATTCGCCTCATCCGCAATGGTCAGGTGGTGAAACAGGGTTTGCTCAAACTGCCGTATGAAGGCGTGTGGCAGGATGCTGCCCTTTCGCAGCGAGGGTATTACCGGCTGTTGGTGGAGGTGGACGCTCACAATCAACTGGTTTCCAATCCCATCTTTTTCAATTCCGGACATAGCCCGAAAACAGAAGCGGTCTCGGCAAAGACGGAGCCGCTATCCGTGCCGCTTCCCATCCAGGAAGAAAAAACGCTTGCTCCCGAAACCGAGTTTCCCGTGGTGGCTCCCATAGAAAAATATGTGGAAGTAAC
>QIDN01000195.1 GCA_003229345.1 Nitrospirota bacterium
GACGGTGCAGTTTCGCCTGCGCGACTGGGGCGTTTCCCGCCAGCGCTACTGGGGCACACCGGTGCCAATTATTTTTTGTGGGAAATGCGGCACGGTGCCGGTACCTTATGAAGACCTGCCGGTGCGCCTACCGCTCGACGCGCAATTGGGAGACAAGGGGCAGTCGCCGCTCAAATCGCTCGATTCGTTTATCAACGTCCCCTGCCCGCAATGCAAGGCCCCGGCAAAACGCGAGACGGATACGCTCGACACCTTCATCTGTTCGTCGTGGTATTTCGACCGCTTCACCTCTCCGCACAATAGCAAGGAAGCCTTTTCCAAGGAGAGCATCCAGTACTGGATGCCGGTGGACCAGTACATCGGCGGTATCGAGCACGCCATCCTCCATCTTTTGTATTCGCGATTTTTTCATCATGTGTTCCGCGACATGGGGTTGGTGGAAACCAAGGAACCGTTTGCTCACCTGCTGACACAGGGCATGGTGATCAAGGACGGCGCGAAGATGTCGAAGTCTAAGGGCAACGTGGTCGACCCCGACCACATCATTAGCCGGTATGGAGCGGACACGGCGCGGCTGTTCATCCTGTTCGCCGCGCCACCCACAAAGCAATTGGAATGGAGCGATCAGGGCGTGGAAGGCAGTTTTAAATTTTTAAAACGGGTATGGCGGTTGTTTGAGGGCTCAAAAAATATTTTCGATGACAAACCGGCAGGAGACGATGCGGGGGCAGAGCTTCAGATACAATTAAAGGAACTGCAACGGATGATCCATGTCACCATCAAGCGCGTGACAGAGGACATCGAAAGGCGCATACAGTTCAATACTGCCATCGCCGCAATCATGGAATTCGTGAATCACCTGCAAAAATTCTTCGAATGGTGGACGAACCATCCACACAATCGTTCCGCCAAAGGGCAAGCGTTACTCAAAGAGGCTATGGAAACACTGATATTACTACTGTCGCCGTTCGCCCCGCACATTGCGGAAGAAATGTGGGAGCAGATGGGGCACAGCGGCACCATCCATCAAGCCGCCTGGCCGGAGTATAATGAAGAGTTTCTGAAAGCCGACGAAATCGAGATCGTCATCCAGGTCAACGGCAAAGTGAGGCAGAAGCTTTCGGTACCAGAGAACATTGATGAAGCATCACTCAAGGTGAAAAGCCTGGAGGACCCGCGCATTCAGGAATGGACCAACGGTAAAGAGGTAAAAAAAGTCATTGTGGTGCCTAAAAAACTGATCAACATCGTGGTGAAATAAGGGAGAGCGCATGAACACCCATAAAACAGTGTGGCTCAGCTTGCTGTTGTCGCTGACCTTGTGGGGATGCGGCTATCAAATGGCCGGCCGGGGCGCTTCTCAATTACCCCCGCACCTGCAAACCATCGCCATCCCCCTGTTCGAAAACAATTCCTCCGAACCCGTCATCCAGCGGCCGTTCACTGAGGCGCTCCGGCGCGCCTTCATCACCGACGGCCGGTTGCGGCTGGTGAACGATAAGGCCGGGGCAGACCTGGTGATGACCGGTACCCTCACCAAGTACTGGGTTCGCGCCGTAGCATTCAATGTTTTTGATGTCGCCACTGAATATTGGGTGTATCTGGAGATGGACGTTCTGGTCCACGACCAGGTGGAAAACAAAGTCTACCTCAAGCAAAAACTAAAGATACGCTGGGATTACGTGGCGGACAGCCGTGTCGCTTTCACGGAAGCCTCGCGCCAGGAGGCCCTGGTGCAAACCTACCGGGTGATGTCCCAGCGCCTGGTCAGCCTGGTCAACGATAAATTCTAAAGAGAGTCGAACGTGACGGCATTGGAACTGATGGAGCAACTCGAATCCGGAAAATGGCATCCGGTGTATTTTCTGTACGGAGAAGAGGATTTTTTCCAAAGAGAACTGGTGGCGGCGTTGACGCGCCGCTGGATCACGCCCGATAACCGGGATTTCAATTTCGAAACCTTCGACGCTAAAACCAGCTCGGTCCACGAATGGATCGGCGCCTGCAAAACTCTGTGAGAAACTGGTGATCGTGCGCGGTCTGGACGAATTCAAATGGGACGACGCGAACGTTCCGCCTCTACTCGATTATGTATCCAATCCTGTGCCCGACACCTGCCTGGTATTGACCACGCGCAAGGCCGACCGCAAACGGAAAATCTATAAAGGCCTGACCAAAATAAAAGGTGCGGGGGAATGCACCGCTCCCCGCGAGGCCGCCCTGACCCCCTGGCTCAGAAACCGCGCGAAAGAATTAGGACGCACGTTGAGCGCGGGAGCAGCACGGT
>QIDN01000127.1 GCA_003229345.1 Nitrospirota bacterium
TTGATTCTTTATCGGCGGAATTCAGCCCCAGTATAAGGAAAATCAATCAGTTATGGCAAGTTTTTTTGGAGGGGCCGCCTCCGCCGGGAGCGCCGGCAGGTCGGCTGGCTTCTGCTTCATTTCCGGCCCCAGACCCAATTCAGAGTTCCTCGGGCTTTACGGCAAACCACTTGTAAAGCGCCGGAATAACCAGTAACGTTAAAATGGTTGAGGTGATTAAGCCGCCGACGACTACGGTGGCCAGGGGACGTTGCACTTCACTGCCTGTTCCCTGTGAAAACAAGAGTGGAATGAGGCCCAAGGTAGTGGTGGCAGCGGTCATCAGCACCGCCCGCAGGCGAAGGCAAGCCCCTTGGACCGATGCTTTGTCCATGGGAACACCATCGCGCAGGAGCTGATTTAAATAAGTGACCAGCACCATGCCGTTCTCCAGGGCGATGCCGAATAATGCGATAAACCCCACGGACGCCGGAACCGATAAATTTTGTCCGGTCAGCCAAAGACCTATGACCCCGCCCACCAAAGCCAGCGGTATATTGAGCAAGATCAAAAGGGAGTTTTTGAGGGAATTGAAACTTAAATACAATAAAATAAAAATGATGAGCAGGGTAATGGGAACCACTACCGCCAGCCGCTTATTGGCTTCCTGCTGAAGCCGGAACTGACCACCCCAGGTGACGAGGTAACCGGGAGGCAAGCTGACCTGAGAGGCGATGGCCTGTTGGGCTTCTTTTACAAAGGAGCCGATATCCCGGCCGTTGACATTGCATTGCACGGTGATAAAACGTTGATTGTTTTCGCGGGTGATCTGCCGGGGTCCAACGATCTCTTCAATTTTTGCGAGTTGGTTCAGGGGAACCTTGATGTTTCCTGGAGCATGAATGAGAATATTTCCGATGGCTTCCATGGTATTCCTGGCCTCCGGAGTAAATCGAACAAGAATGTCAAAGCGGCGGACACCTTCAAAGACTTGGCCCGCCACCTCACCTCCCACGGCGGAGCGGATCACTTCCTGAACATCCGAAACGTTTATTTCGTAGCGGGCTATGGCTTGGCGGTCCACCTGGATGAGCAATTGCGGCGTACCGCTGATTTGATCCGGTTGTACATCCGCCGCACCTTTTACCTTTTTGACGACAGCAGCAATTTGATCCGCTTTTTGTTTCAATATGTCCAGGTCATCGCCGAAAAGTTTGATGGCCAACTCGGCACGCACTCCTTCCAGAAGTTCGTCCACGGTCATGGCAATCGGTTGGGTGAAATTGGTCAGGACTCCCTTGATATCTCCCAAGTATTCCCGGAGGGCTTCCTGGAGTTTTTCCTGACTGGAAAACCGCCACTCATCCTTTGGCTTGAGCAATATGTACATCTCCGCGTTGTTAATCGGATCAGTATGAGCACCGACTTCACCGCGTCCGATGCGGGTGACGGCGGCGGTGACTTCATCAAACTGAGTCAACCGTTTTTCCACTAACATGGTTATCCGCGTGCTTTCTTTCAGGGAGATGGATGGCGCCATCGAAAGGCGGAGAACCATTGTTCCCTCTTGCAGGGTGGGGGTAAACTCCGTACCCAGTTGCGGGAAAATCACCGCTCCAATCAGAAGCAAGGCGCCCGCCAAACCGACGGCCACTTTGCGTTGAGCAACAAAATAATTGACAAGCGGCAGATAAGGTTTGGAAATCATCCGCACCAGAGGGCTTTCCTTAGTCTCGGAACTTTTTGATTTCCGCAGCAGCATTTGAGATAACACTGGGGCCAGGAACAATGCGAATATCAGGGAACCCAGCATGGCCAGGGCAACGGTGTAGGCCAAAGGCCGGAAGGTTTTACCCTCGACTCCCTGGAGCGTAAACAGGGGCAGGAAAACGATAATAATAATGGAAATGGCAAAGAGAATAGGCCGACCCACCTCTATACAAGCGCGAGTCACGACGCTGATGCGCGATTCTTCAGGGTCGGCATCCTGTAACACACGGTCCACATTCTCAACGATCACGATGGTTCCATCC
>QIDN01000083.1 GCA_003229345.1 Nitrospirota bacterium
GTGGACCGGTCCTCGTAAAATTTATCCATGAACGGGTTGTCCTCGTCCACCTCGAGGACCAGGCGGGCATCGTATTCCCGGGCCAACTTGTGAGCCAGAGTGGTTTTTCCGGCCCCGATGGACCCTTCAATGGCGATGAATCTCGGTTCGTGCATGGGATTGCTTTAAATGAGTTAATAAGTCCGGATTCCCATTCCAGGGAACCCGTGGGCTTGCCTTATGCTGAGGGCTTCAATTGCTGAGAATTTCTTTGATGGTCATTTTCAATTCACGGAGGTCTGCCGATTTGACCACATAGGCCTCCGAGGCCCAGAGTTGAAATTCCTGTTTATACGCTCCATAAGCCGAGCACAAAATGACCGGAATGTCTTTTTGGTTTTTCTTGAGTTCTTTGAGAAAATCGAAGCCGCTCATACCTGGCAGCTTGACATCCAGAGTAATCAAATCCGGTGGGTTCTCTTCTACTATCTTGAGAGCCTCCTCTGCGTTTCCGGCCAGCGAAACTTCGTAACCGGCATCCCGCAACTCCTCTTGGTACAGCAGACGAATATTATCCTCGTCATCCACAACCAGAATTCTCTTCAAAACGGTCTCCTATTCCTGTGCAGGGCAACTCACGGACGCCAGTGCCCACATTAAAACCTCAATGGGCGAAAGTAACTTTACCATCTCGCCATAACGCTCCAGCCTATTGGCCCTGCGCCGAGCAGCGGTGAACCCCTAGTTTTTATTATAATCAGGGAGGTTTTGCAACGGTAAATACGTGCCCGTTCCAGGTTCGAAAACAGCCGGGTCATTTTAATGCAAGAGCCCGGCGGTACAAGCGCTCATAGTGTTTCGCTGCCTGCTCCCAGCTGAAATCCTGCTGCATCCCGTTCAACATCAGGCTCCGCCATACTTTTTTCCTGGGATAGTAGGCCAATGCCCTTTTAATGAGGGGGACCCATTCGCTCGCCTTTGAAGGTTTTAACAGAAAACCGGTACCCGTATTTTTCTCGGGTTGAAAGGCCTTGATCGTATCGGCCAGACCGCCGATCCGGCGTACCACGGGCACTGTCCCATAGCGGAGGGCATACATTTGGGTCAGGCCGCAGGGTTCGTACAGCGAGGGCATTAATAATAAATCACTTCCTGCGATGATTTGATGCGCCAGTTTTTCGTGGAATCCCTGAATAAAACGAAATCGCTTCGAATATTTTTGAGTCTGTTCCTTAAAAAACGTTTCGTAACGTTTGTCGCCTGAGCCGAGAATCACCAGGGCGGCGTCTTGCTCCATGATTTCCGCGAAACGCTGAACCATCAGATCGATCCCCTTCTGCGGCGAGAGGCGGGTCACCATGCAGAGCAACGGCGTTTGTTCCGTCAGTTTGAGGGACAGTTTCCGCGCCAGACTTTTTTTGCACTCCTGTTTTCCTTTGAGCGATTTGGGACCATATCGGGTTTTAAGATTGGAATCTGTTTGCGGGTCCCATTCCCCATAGTCGGCTCCATTTAAAATGCCGACTAGTTTGTTTTGGTGATGCCGCAGTACACCGTCCATACCAAACCCGTTCTCAGGGGTCAGGATTTCTTTACTGTAAGTTTTACTGACGGTCGCCAGCCGATCCGCGTAAACCAGTCCCGCTTTCATGAAGTTGAAACAACCGTAAAACTCGACGCCCTCCATCGTGAACACTTTCCGGGGCAGATGCGCCAGGGGCAAATACCGTTTGTTAAAATTTCCCTGGTAGCCCAGATTATGAATGGAAAAAATCGAGTGGGTGTTTTCAAAAAAGGGATCGCCCGCGAACGTGGTTTTCAGGTAACAGGGAATCAGGCCGGTTTGCCAATCGTTGCAATGGATAATGTCCGGTTGGAAGTCGAGCGCTTTGCAGGCTTCCAGCACCGCACGAGCGAAGAAAATAAAACGTTCTGCGTTGTCGGGGAATTCTCCCTCGGCATCCCCGTAAAATCCTTCCCGATCGAAATAATCGTCTTGTCCGACAAAATAGATGGGCACTGTACG
>QIDN01000272.1 GCA_003229345.1 Nitrospirota bacterium
GCCGATCTTGTGATAGTTGCACGCCCCCTCCTCGCAAGGATGCACCATAATGAACTTTTCCATCACGTAAATCCCCAGAAAACCCAGCATGATCGGGAAACCCATTTTCCGCCCCAGGATAGGGGAAATTTCCGGCACCATATGGAAGAACACCACCCCCAGCAAAACCCCCGCGCAAAAACTGATCAGCATGCGGAAAGCTTCCTGCGACCAGGGTTTCAGGGTGGGAATCCACCCGCCCGCCATGGTGATGACGAATATAAAAATCAGAAATAGATAGACGACCTGGTTGTCCATAGACCTTTAATACCGGAGGAGAAAATCCCCCCCCCTCCCCTTCTTCAAAATGAGCCGGTATATACCGCGCAAAAGTGAGCCAGTATATCGTATTTGAGCAACCCGATTGAAAATAATATTAGGTGCTACTAGGATGATTTCACCGGCATTTAGTTTCCCAATTTCCGCCTAAAATAAGGACTATTTTAACATTTTGCTATCCCTAATGCCTTTCATAGGAGCTGTTCTCCTTCACATTTCTAAAAAAACTGTTACCCTTTTAGAAAGAGAAGACTCCGGGAAATCCGGAATTATTAGATAACCCCATCCACGGAAGCGTTTCCTAGCCCATGATCAGCATCATCCTTGCAGGGGGCAGTGGCGAGCGGTTCTGGCCACTCAGCCGGGAAAGCCACCCCAAACAACTCCTGAATATCGCGGGCGAGCAGAGCCTCATCCAGCAAACGGTGGAGCGCCTTTTGCCGCTGACGCCGATCGACCAGATCTACATCATCACCAACGAACAACACGCGTTTCAAACCCTCAGCCAATTAGCACCCTACGGGTTTGCACCCGATCATTTGATCGCCGAGCCGGTCGGACGCAACACCGCCCCGGCGGTCGCCCTGGCGGTGGAACTGTTCAAAGACCAGCCGGATGAGATTATGGCGGTATTCCCTGCGGATCATGTGCTGAGCGATCCCGACGCCTTCCACGAAACCCTGCGTCAGGCGGAAGCGGCCGCGGCACAAGACTATCTGGTCACCCTCGGCGTGAAACCCACACGCCCGGAGACGGGTTACGGATACATCCTGAAAGGCGGCGCCCTGGAAAATCAGGACAACGCCTTCCTAGTCGGCCAGTTCACGGAAAAACCCGACCGCGAAACAGCGGAACATTTCTTAAAACAGAAAAAATATTATTGGAACTGCGGCATCTTCGCCTGGAAGGTGTCCGCCATCCGCAAGGAACTGCAACAGTACGCGCCGAAGGTGATCGAACCACTGGCAGGCATCGGAGGTCACCTCCAAAACGCGAAAGGCAAATTCCCCTACCGCGTATTCGACGACAAGGGCAAGAAAATTTTCGAGTCCCTGCCGTCCATCTCCATCGACTACGCAGTGATGGAACCCTCGAAAAACGCGGCGGTAGTGCCGACCTCCATGCCGTGGAACGACGTCGGAGCGTGGAACGCGCTGGATGACATTTCCCAAACCGATAGCGACGGCAACGTATTATCGAAAGACGTGTATCAGGTCGACTGCACCGGTACCCTCGTCAAGGCGGACGGACGCGTGATCGGCGCGGTGGGACTCAAGGACATGATCGTGGTGGATACGCCGGACGCCCTGTTGATCTGCCCGAAGGGCCGGGCGCAGGACGTCAAGCAACTGGTGGCGCAACTGAAAGACAAACAACGTCCGGAAACGAAACTCCACGCCACCGTGCAGAAGCCGTGGGGCTGTTACACCACGCTCGACGAACGTGAAGGATACCTGCTGAAGCGGATCGAGGTCCTGCCCGGCGAGAGCCTGAGCCTGCAATCGCACAAGCACCGCGCCGAACACTGGCTGGTGGTGTCCGGCAAAGCAGAAGTGGAATGCGACGACAAAAAGATGATTCTGAAGGCACGCGAGGCTACCGTCATCCCCAAAGGCGCCAAGCATCGCCTGGCCAATCCCGGCAAGGAGTTGTTGATCCTCATCGAAACCCA
>QIDN01000122.1 GCA_003229345.1 Nitrospirota bacterium
GGTCTTGATCCCGGCCCATTTCCACCAGTTTCAGGATTTCCTCTTCCGAGAAATTCTTCACCGCGACGGCATTGATTTTAATCGAGTCGAACCCGACTTTCCGGGACTCCGCAATGCCGTCCAGCACCTGTTGCAGGCAATCGCGCCGGTTGACATGCGTGAATTTGTCTTTATCCAAAGCATCGAGGCTGATATTGACGCGCTTCAAGCCCGCTTCCTTGAGAATCGCGGCTTGATCTTTCAGGAAAAAAGCGTTGGTGGTCATCGCGATATCCTCGATGCCCTCCACTCCGTCCAGCATCTTGACGAGAGTCGGCAGATTTTTTCTGAGGAGCGGTTCGCCGCCGGTCAGGCGAATGCGGTAAATTCCCATTTTGGCCACTACGCGGACCACCTGGGTGATTTCCTCAAACGACAGCAATTCGCCGCGGTCCATGAACTCCACGTTGTCCGCCGGCATGCAATACGTACAGCGGAAATTACAGCGGTCGGTAACCGAAATGCGGAGATTGACGATCTTCCGCCCCATGCCATCGATCAGTATGGGTCTTTCCTTTTGAGTTGCCTCACTCATAAGCCTGTCCTTCGTATGCCCTGCAGTACCGGGGAAAAGCTCCGCCGGGGAGGATCGTGTGTTTAGAAACCTATCGGATAAAGTTGAGGAAATTATACCCTTTTTTTTTGAGGGGATGCACCAAAATAGTGGAGAAGTGCCGGATTCCATCCAGAGCCTGCCATTCCCTTTATTTCTGGAAGATAATTTCCTCTTTTTATTGGACTTCCCCTTGTATAAATGGTGTCCCCGGAAAAGCGGGCCGGGCTGAAAAACGCGATTTTCCTCGAATTTATAAGACCTTTCGCCTCTGGGCCGCATCTAATGTTCGATTGATATCGACCGTTAATTGATTTATTATTCCCGTAATTCTCGGAATTTTGATATAAAATAGGTCTTCAACCTGTAAAGGTCCGGGATAAGTTCCTTTATTATCGTTGTTTAGGTGCCTTCCCGGTGGTGTGATAAAAATGTCCGTAACCGAAGAGAAATTTTCCGAAAAATTCGAAGCCGCCGCCAAGAGTCCGAAGAACCGGGGCGCCTATTACCAGGAAGAAGCCACCGAAAAAGGTATGGCTCTGGTCGAGGCCAAGTTCAAGGATATGAAGCTCTACTGGCTGGTGGATACCGAGGAAGACCGGGTCTACAGCGCCAAGTTTTTTGCTTATGGCGGCAAAGTGTCGGTCGCCATCGGCGAAACCCTGTCCGCCATGGTCGAGAACCTTACACTGGACGATGCCTGTTCTCTTTTGGGAGCAGATATCGAGCGCGCCTTGAGGGACGATCCCGATGCGCCCGCTGTTCCGGAATCGAAAAAACTGGCGTTCGGCAATGTGCCGGAGCTGTTGAAACTTGTTAAAGAAAACTATCCCACAGCCAAGGCGGTGGCTCTGGCGGCTGCGGGGATCAATAAGGAAGCAGGCAAGCCTGCCGGGATCAAGGAACTGAACCTGCAGGAACAGGCCTGGATGGGGCTGAGCGAGGAAGAACAGATTCAGCAGATCAATATCGTGCTGGACGAGAAAATCCGCCCGGCGCTCATGAATGATGGCGGCAACGTGCAGGTGCAGGAAGTGGTGGATGGTGAAAAGATCATCATTCAATACCAGGGCGCCTGCGGCAGTTGCGGGTCTTCCATAGGCGGCACTCTGTCGTTTATCGAGCAGACCCTGCGGAAGGAGATTTACAAGGACCTACAGGTCACGCCCAACATGGATATGACATTCTGATTCCCTTGAGGAGTTAAGGAGTACTTATAATGACGGATGAAACCAGCTCCAAGACCACCAGCGTTGACGAGGTGTTGGATAAAGGCGAATACAAGTATGGGTTCACGACGGATATCGAAACCGATACCCTGCCGAAAGGCCTGAACGAAGACGTGGTTCGCGCCATTTCCCTGAAGA
>QIDN01000098.1 GCA_003229345.1 Nitrospirota bacterium
GACTTTCTTCGTTCCACTTACAGCTCCTCCATCCGCACCGGACCCGCCGGTTGACTCATGAAATCCTTTTCAACCATGTAAACGAAATCCTCGCTGAAGTCTTCCATCCGGTGGTTGAACCCATGAATCCGGCTGTTCAGGTAATTGAAAAATACGACGGCAGGAATCGCGGCAACCAGGCCGGCAGCGGTCGCAATCAGAGCTTCGGCGATTCCGGGGGCTACTCCGCCGATACTGGCGGAACCCTGGACGCCGATCACCCGGAAGGAATGCATGATTCCCCAAACAGTGCCGAACAAACCGATAAAAGGCGCGGTACTACCCGTGGTCGCCAGAAAATCCAACCGGTGCCCCAGTTTTTCAATTTCATGATTGGTGGACTTGTTCAAAGCCAGGCTAATACCCTTGAGATCTTTCGGAGTCAAACTCAACGGCCGCCCCTCTGGATTTTTGGAACGGGAACCTGCCATTTCCTTGAACACATACAATTCGTGATAGCCTGCCAAAAAAATTCGGGCGATCGGGCTGAATTTCATTTCTTTGCAAAAGTTATAGATATTCGTCAGGCTGTCACTTTTGGAAAAAATTTTCAAAAACGTTTGGTCTTCCTTGCGTGCCCGGCGGTATATAAAAAATTTGGTCAAAATAATGCTCCAGGACACAACGGAAAATACCAGGAGCAGTAAAAGGACAGCTTTGGCCACGGGAGTGGATCGGGAAACCATTTCCAAAATACTTAACGGATCGGCTGAGCTTGCAACATCTAGCATGGGAGATATTCCTAAAGAAGGTCAATGGCAGGAAAGTTAACGATAACGGACTAGCTTAAAAGGCTAATACTCAGTGACTTATTTTAACTGTTAATTTCTCTCAATTCAATTAAAGGGTGGCTTAAATTACGGTTTGCTTTTTCAAACGATGAAAATACAGGGGAAATAATGTTTCAAAACGGGGCCCAAATGATCGCCCGGCCCCCCTATGGAGAATGCAGGGTCAATTTTTAACCCGTTCGAGATATTCACCCGACGAGGTCGATACCCGGACCTTCTCTCCGATATTCACAAACTGGGGTACTGTGACCACCAGCCCGGTTTCCAGAGTGGCGGGTTTGCCGCTTCCGGAGGCGGTCGCGCCTTTCATCTGCGGTTCGGTATCCTCGACGGTCAAATCCACAAATTCCGGCAGCTCAAGGCCGATGGGTTTCTCTTCATGAAACTCAACCTTCACCTTGGTATTGGGCAGGAGGTATTTCTTGGCATCGGAGATGATGTCATCATCAATGAAAATCTGCTCGTAGGTCTGGCTGTTCATGAAGCAATAACCAGAGGGGTCGGAATACAGATATTCCATTTCGGCCTGTTCGAGGCTGGCCCGCTCGACTTGTTCATCCGCGCGGAACTTGACTTCGGTCTGGTTCCCGTTTTTCAGGTTCCGTAACTTGGCCTGGCAAAAGGCTCGCTTGTTGCCGGGGGTGCGGTGCTCCGAGGTCATCACCCGGTACAGTTCCTTATTGTAGACAATAACGTAACCCGGACGAATCCCATTCCCGCTGATATATGCTGCCATTCAAACGCCTCCATAAATGAAAAAATCTGCGAATAAATCAAACCTATCATAAATCCTCCCTTCAAAAGAAGGAAATTTTACGCGAGGGTTCACAAAACCTGCGGGCAATGATCTCCGGATTATGGCACAATTCAACCCATGAGCTGTCCACTATGTTATTCCCCCTCGGAGTTTTTGATTAAAGCTGACCAGCGCGAGTACCACCTCTGCGCCTCCTGCCGGCTCATCTTTGTCCCGTCCCGGTTCTTCATTACCCATGAAAAAGAAATCGAACGCTACCTCGAACATGAGAACAGCCTCGATAACGAAGGCTACGTTCACATGTTCCAGCAAAAAATCGAGCTCATCGTGGACTATTGCCCG
>QIDN01000442.1 GCA_003229345.1 Nitrospirota bacterium
GGAGCTCGACGCCGACATCCATCGCGCCAGGTACGGAAAGGAAGCTGATGGGCTTGGTGTTGTAGGTGAGAGTCGCGTACGCGGCATCCTGGATGACTACGATATCGTTAGCCTTGGCGAAATCGACCACTTCCTCATAAAATTTGCGGGTGGCGTTGGCGCCAGTTGGATTGTTGGGATAATTGATGTACAGCAGTTTGGCTTTCTTCGCCGTTTCCGCGTCGACGCTTTTGAGATCGGGCAAAAAATTATTTTCCTCTTTTAACTCCAGGTTGACTACTTTGCCGCCCAGGTATTGCGTGTGTGTTCCCATCACTGGGTAACCTGGAGTGGTCATCAAAGTGACGTCACCCGGATTGATGAAGATGGCAGGTGCCATTGCGAGACACGGCTTCGACCCGATGGTGTGGTTGACGTGCTTCTTGGGGTCGAGGCCCGTTACGCCAAAAGTTTTTTCCATGTGCTGGATAGCGGCGGATTTGAATTCGTCGATCCCGTTATCCGTGTAACCTCGATTCTCCGGTTTTTCGGCTTCGGTTTGTAGGGCCTTGACGACTCCGGCATCGGCCATTTCATCCGGTTCGCCGACGCCCAAGTCGAACAGTTCCTTACCGGGATTGGCTTCCAGCGCCGCTCGCTTGGCGCGTTTGATTTTTTCGAATTTATATATTTTGGTGTCCTTGCCGAACTGGTTTCCGCCCAGACGATCGGCAAAGAGATTTTGAATATAACTTTCAGTCGATGACATCCGATGAACTCCGTGCTTTATAAAAGTTAATTGGTTAATCCGCAAAGTCGGTCAATGTAGCCAAACTGAGGCGTATTGTCAAGTTGCGCGATAGAGAGTGGAGCAGGTTGTGGCTTTCGATCAAGCCCCCTCTTTTTCCTCGTCTGCTCCTTCTTCGTCTGCATCTTCCTCGGCTGTATCCTCTTCAGTGACAAGGTCAGCCGTCTTCTGTGAATATCTCAGGTACTTGATGATTTCGGTGATTTCGTCCGCCTTCACGTTGTTTTTTTGCCCCGGCATCTTATCCGTTCCATTGAGAATCGTTTCGCGGAGTTCGTCATTGGAAAATTCTTTTTCGATATAATCGGTGTCGATCAAACGCGGAGCCTTGGTCTGCATGCCCATGGCATCGGAGCCATGGCAATTCGAGCAGACGCGATGAAAATACTTCTGGCCTTTCTTGAACTCTTGTGGCACCTCCTTGGTGGGTTGTGGGGCGCAGGCGGCCACACTGGATAGTAGTATTAACAGAACGAAGTTCTTTTCAATATATTTCATTCAATCCTTCCTGTTTAAGAATGAGTTGTCAGTCGTTCAAAAAGTCCGGCGAATTTCGACCGGATTCAAAGAGACGCTATTTTAGTGCTATTTGAGGACAAAAGAAATGGGAAGTTTGAATTGGAAGGAATTCATTTTTAAAGGAGCCGGGATTTCGGGGTAGGGCGCGGCCTGATGCACTGCTTCCAATGCTGCCCGGTCCAGCAGTTGATAGCCGGAAGTTTCCGCCAGATCGACCTTTGTCAACCGCCCCTGCTTGTCCAATGTGAAGGCGATGATGGGCCGACCTTCCATCCCACGGCGCCGGGCAATTCGGGGATAGTATCTGGCATTGGCGATCCGTTGCCGGACTTTTCCGGTAAACAATCCGCGTAAAGCTCCCAGGTTTGCATCAGGTGCCTCGCGGTCAGGCAGTAGACTTTGTGGCATTTCCCTGGGAAGTGCGGCGAATGTGTCCCTCGCAGTTTCTTGGGAAGTGATTGGTTCAACTGCTGGCTGAGAGATAAAACTTGCTTGTGCGGTGGTGCTGGATTCGGCAGGACCGGGTCGGCGGTGAATAAGGGCGGACACCATTTTTACTGGTTCAGATGGAATAGCGGTTTGCGCGGGTGTGTGGGAAATTTTTGAGACGCGGATTTTCGA
>QIDN01000246.1 GCA_003229345.1 Nitrospirota bacterium
CGTATCAATAAAATCCTGACCGATATGAGATATCCTCTAACCTATCGCGAACACACAGAAAAAGGCACGGCGCATGGCGGACATTTTCTGCCCGAAGCCGAGGTTCCACCGCTTCTGGAATGGCTGAAGGAACAACAACGGGAACCGTATTCCACTGTTATTCGCATGGTCCGGGAGGGCAATCATCTGGACCGCATTCAATGGGCCCGCGTGACTCGTGGGTTGAATATGGCCGCCCTGCAGATACCCGGTCCCCTGCCGGAATCCATGAACGTTAAAGACGGCAAAGCCGCCACCCTGATCGCCGTTCACAAGGAACCCAACCTGTTCGAAATCATGGGGAAAAATCTGCTGGAAATGGAGCTCTATTTGGATGCCGACCGGGTGAACTTCGAACAACCGGTCGTGGTAACGTTTCAGGAAATGAAAGAATTGAAGGGCAAGGTCATCATCGGGCAGAAACTGGTTAAGTACCATGGAAAAGTAGCCAGGGATACTGCCCTCCTGTTGCGGGAGTTTAAATTGCGCCAGGACCCCGAACAACTGTACGACGCCAAAATCACCGTGGTCCTGGAAAAGGGTTCCCAATTTGCCATGAAGCCATGAACCACTCCGATCCTCCTTCCCCACAAAATACGCAACAAAACAGTATGGCGCATATCGGATGGTCCGCCCTCCAAAACGCGCTGGCCGGGTTGACCGAATCTCCTGGTGCACGTGAACTCTGCGCCACTCTGTATCCCGAGTCCGGTTTTGAATCAGCCCAACGCCTGTTGGAAGAAACCTCCGAGATGGTTTCCGCGCTGGCAGGAGTCGAGCCCTGCCCTCTCCGGTCTTTTGATGATCTGTCTCCGATCCTCCAACAAGCCGTAGAAAATCTTTTTGTGGAACCCCTCTCCTGTCTGCAGGCCGCGCATCATCTGCGACTGGCGCGTGATCTCAAAAAATATTTTAAAAAGCAGAACGACACCCCACTCCTCAAGCAAATCAGCGAAACCCTGGACCCCATATCACCCTTACTGAAAGAGATCGAGCGGTGCCTCGATGCCGACGGCGAAATCAAGGAGAACGCATCACCAGAACTGAAGCAGGCCGTGCGCAATGCCGCCACAGCCCGGCAAAATCTGGAAACGTCTCTCAAGAAAATCATGGCCAAAACCGGATCGAAAGAAGCGCTTCAGGACAGTTACTTCACCGAGCGGGAAGGCCGCCTGGTTCTACCGGTCAAGGCGGAAGCCAAATCCCAACTGGGAGGCATCGTGCACGACAGCTCCGGCAGTGGCCAAACCTTATTCGTAGAACCCACCTCCATCATTCCACTGAACAACAAAGTCAAAATCGCACGAATGAATGTGGAGCAGGAAAAAATTAAAATCCTGCAGGCGTTGGCACGCGGCTTACGGGAACACCGGGAAGTATTGCAGGCCAATCAAGATATCTTGACAGCCTTGGACGCAGTTTATGCGCGGGCCCGGCTGGCCGGGAAAATGGAGGCGCGCCGGTTTCTGTTGAGGAACGACGGACTGGTGAACCTGCGCCGGGCACGCAATCCCGAACTGGTCCTGAACGGGCAAGAGGTGATTCCCAACGACATTCAATGGGACGCGGCAACACGGGTTATCATCATCTCTGGCCCCAATACCGGGGGCAAAACGGTGACATTGAAAACCGTGGGGTTGATGTCCATGATGGCGCGTGCCGGATTACTCCTGCCGGTCGCCGACAATTCGGAGATGGGGTTTTTCCCGGAAGTGTACGCCGACATTGGTGACGAGCAGAGCATCCAACTGCAACTGTCCACCTTCTCCGGGCATCTCGCAAAAATTATTCATATATTGAATAACGCTTCCGAAGGCGCGTTGATTCTGCTGGACGAACTGGGCATCGCCACCGACCCGCATGAGG
>QIDN01000344.1 GCA_003229345.1 Nitrospirota bacterium
CAACCACAAAGTTATAGCCGCACGCCTTGCATTGATAGCGCTGCTTGTGTCGGACGCACCCATTTTTGACGGTCTCGGCTCCGTGACAGTTTTTGCAATGTGTCATGGCATCCTCCTTTCAGTGTAGGAGGATTATACTAAATGTCTATCTATAGGTATATACTCTCTAATTTTTTTTAGGGGAAAAGTGGAGAATAATAATGGCTCGGCCCACATGTACCTTTAAATCTGTTTTTTGTGGCCTTTTCAAGAATGAGAAGTCTGTTACACTAATTTCAATAAGAAAATTCCATGGCTTTTTTTTTAAAAAACGTCAAAATGAGGAGGGCAGCATGGCAAAAAAACCATGGGCATTTTTGTTCGCATTTTTTCTGGTCATGGGAATGTCGGGCATGGCGTTAGGGGCTCACGATAACACGGGCCCTGGGTGCGGTTTAGGGCAACTAGCCTGGGCAAATAACCAAAATAAGGAAAACATTGCTCCTCAGGTCATGATGGCCACTACTAATGGCATCTTTGGCGCTCAGACGTTTGCACTCAGTTCGGGTACTTCCGGCTGCACCAATGATGGAAAAGTTTGGGCATCAGAAAAAGTCAATGTGTTTACGGCCCTGAATTTCGACAACTTATCCCAAGAAATGGCGCAGGGCCAAGGTGAACATTTGACATCATTAGCTACACTGATGGGCATTCCTGAAGAAAATCATCAGGAATTTTTTGCCATGACACAAGAGAACTATACAACCCTGGTTCAAGCTGGAGAAACATCTCCAAAGGCCGTAGTCAAGGCGCTTCATGACGCCATGTCGGGCCATGTTGTTTTGGCGCAAGCCAACACAAACAAATAGATTCAGTTAGGCTCCGGCTTAAAAAGCCGGAGCCTTTTCTTTTCTCATCTGTCCCTCCCCGCATGTGGTAATACGCCTTCTTATTGGCCTTTGGCTATTTTCTTTCCATTTTTTTATAGCCACCACGCAAGGCGCAACCCAACCATATCTTCAAGAACTGATTGAGCAAGCTGTTAGGGACAAGCTCTACGCGGAGCGTTCTTGGCATCTCATACTCCATTACCGGAAAAACTTCTTTAGTGGTCACACCAGCGAAGTGGACGATCCAGGATTTTTCCTGGCAGACAATGGAAAGACTGATCCCGAAGCGGAATTAAGGGCCACCCTCACCTTCTTTTTTTCCGATGCATTGGTGGGTCGATCACAACAACCTGCGCAATGCGCGTTTGTCGCCCGCTATCACTGGCTTAACGAAAAATTGAAATTTGACGAGACCAAACTGCCTCCCCGCCCGTGTGAACGTTTTCAGCAATGGCTTGATGAGTTTGATGCCGAATTTATTTCCATGATTTTCCCCTCAGCCTATATGGGGAATCCCGCTTCCATGTTTGGCCACACCTTTCTCCGAGTTGATCCAAAAGACCAAACCGAACAAACACGGATTCTCGCCTATACGATCAACTATGCGGCCGAGGTGCCGCCCGATGCAGGAATCGAATATGCCTATAAAGGAATTTTTGGAGGATACAAGGGATTTTTCTCGACCATCCCCTATTATTTGAAAGTGAAGGAATACCGTGATATTGAGAATCGGGATATTTGGGAATACCGCCTCAATTTTTTCCCCAAACAAATTGATCGACTGCTCATGCATGCCTGGGAGTAAGGCAATGCCTATTTCGATTATTTCTTTTTTAAAGAAAATTGCGCCTATCACATTCTTTCCTTATTGGAAGTGGCTGACCCTTCGCTTCATCTGACTGAACGGTTTCATTTCTGGACGATTCCGGCGGATACCATCCGCCTCCTGGTCCAAAATCAAGGGCTGGTGGGAGAAGTCTCTTATCGACCAGCACGAAGTACCCAACTCAAACGGAAACGAGAAACTCTTAACC
>QIDN01000041.1 GCA_003229345.1 Nitrospirota bacterium
TGTTTCCGGTGGAAATCCCGCCCCTGCGCGAGCGCAAACAAGATATTCCCCTGCTCGCCGAGCACTTTGTCAAGAAGCATGAAGCGCTACATACCAAGAAGACCCTGGGTTTTTCCAGCCGGGCCATGAATGCATTAATGGCCTACGCCTGGCCCGGCAATATACGGGAACTGGAAAATGTAGTGGAGCGCGGCATTATTCTGGCCGAACCTCGACATCATATCGAGGGCTCACATTTGTTTCGACATATTGAAGACTGTGAAGAACATGTCAAGGCAGCGGCTGTGTCCGACGACGGGGGTCTGGCCATGCCTGGAAGCCCGGCGCAGCGTAAACTGGTGGACGAGGTGTTGGATGCCGGTTTGAGCCTGGAGCAACTGGAGCAGAATCTGATGGCGGAGGCACTGGATCGGTCCGCTGGCAACGTGACCCAGGCAGCTAAAATACTGGGGCTGTCACGACCAGCGCTTGATTACCGCCTCAAGAAAAGTGGTATTGGCAAAAACTGAACTCTGCGCTCATGCCTATTGTTGAAACCCTGCTTTAATCAGAAGCATGGATTCAATAGCATTGATTCAACTAATGTTGAAAGCGAGCTAGCTAAATCATAATGCGAAAAGTAATTTTCAAAGAACTTGGTACGATTGACTATAAAACAGCCTGGGATTATCAAGAAAAAATCGTTGCTGCTACGGTTGCTAAAAAAATACACAATCGAAAAGTAGGATTTCAGCAACGGAAAACACAGAACTATTTTCTTTTTTGCGAACATCCGCACGTATACACTTTGGGTAAAAGTGGTGATACAAAGCATTTGCTGATAAACGAAAAATCATTACATGAAAAAAATGCGACTTTTTATAAAACCAATCGAGGCGGCGATATTACCTATCACGGACCCGGTCAGATTGTCGGATACCCGATTCTTGACCTCGACCATTTTTACCACGATACCCATCGTTTTTTAAGAGAACTCGAAGAGATCATTATTTGTAGTTTGGCTGATTTTAACATTCACGGCCAGCGATACCCCGGATTGACTGGTGTTTGGATCGACCCGAACGACCCTTTTAAAGCACGCAAGATTTGCGCAATGGGTGTGCGATGCAGCCGGTGGGTTACGATGCACGGATTTGCTCTTAACGTAAATACAGACCTTGCTTATTTCGACAACATTATCCCGTGCGGCATAAATGATAAACAAGTAACCTCAATGCAAAAAGAACTGGGAACAATCGTTGACTTGGAGAACGTGAAAACGGGCCTGAAAAAGCATTTTCGGTCCGTATTTAAATCGGAATACGTGGCACAAACAGCGCGGCTGTAGCCGATGACCTACCGGCGTCAGCCCAGTTCGGTCTCCCAATCCCGGTTCTCAATGATGTCTTTGACAGCCAAAAGAAAGCGCGTTGCGACAACGCCATCAAAGGCGCGGTGGTCATAGACCAGGCTGAGGACACCAACGTGGTGGATTGCGATGGCGTCCCCCACGGCAACCGGTTTCCGTGATACCCCTTCGGTAGCCACAATCGCAACATTCGGCTGGTTGATGATCGGTGCGGAAGCGAAGGTGCGCCCGGGGTTGGTGATCGTGAAGGTCGACCCCTTCATGTCCTCCGCCGGCAAGGTTTTGTTCCGGCCGTCCTCGGCCTTCTGCTTGATCTGCTGGGCAAGCCCCCGGAGATTCAACTGGTCGGCGTTCCTGACCACTGGAACGATCAGACCCTGCTCGTCCATGTCGACCGCGATGCCAAGGTTGACGTAGGGGTGCAGCGTCTGCGTCTTGTTCTCAAAGTCGATCGAGGAGTTCACTGGCGGGATTTTCAGCAGCACGTCGCAGAGGGCCCGCGCCGCGAACGGCAAGTAGCTCAGTGACGCGCCGGTC
>QIDN01000013.1 GCA_003229345.1 Nitrospirota bacterium
GCCGTCGGCATTCCCCTGTTTTCGAAGCTCCCTCCCAGGCGGTTGTTTGCGCCTCTGGACCCTGTCGAGGAAGAGTACAAACATCTTCTGGTCCGCAAAGAGGAAGTGTTGCTGGCCATTAAGGAGCTGGAGTTCGATTTCAAGACCGATAAAATATCCAAGCCGGATTTCGAGGCACTCCACCACAAGCTGGAGGCGGAGGCGGTGGGCTTCCTGGAAAAAATAGACGCATTGGAAAAGCAGTTGAAGCAGAAAAAAAAGACCGCGGGTGCGGCTTGATTCACCGATGAGTCGTCCCACACTTCCCTATCCCTCATGACCGAATCCAAACCTTCGCCGAATCCCGGCCATGCCATTCAGGTGCAAGGCATCCGAAAACATTTTGGGCATCTGGAAGCATTGCGCGGCATCGACTTCGAGTTGAGGAAAGGCGAATTTCTGAGTCTGTTTGGTCCCAACGGTGCCGGTAAAACGACGTTGATCGGTATTCTGTCGGCGTTGACCCGGCCCTCGTCCGGCACCGCCACGGTGGCGGGGTATGATGTAAAGGAAGCGGACCCGGAAATGCGGCGTGAGATCGGAGTGATTTCCCACGCCAGTTTTTTATACGCTGATTTATCGCCGCTCGAGAACATTCGTTTTTACGCTACGATGTACGGCGTGAAGCAGGCAGAGGAACGGGCGATTGAGGTGATCGATGAGGTGGGATTGAAGCCGAGAATGCACGACCGCGTGCGGACGTTCAGCCGGGGGATGTTGCAACGGTTGTCCATCGCGCGGGCGATCGTGCACAATCCGTCGATTCTGTTTCTGGATGAGCCGTATACGGGACGGGACCAGCACGCAGCGGGAATTCTCAAGGAGCAACTGCAGGCCCTGCACACGGATCAGCGGACGATTTTGATGACCACCCACGATTTTTCGCGCGGGCTGGAAATGTGCGACCGGGTGGCGATCATGGTTCGCGGCAAACTGGCGCTGTGGGAATCGGCGGACCAAGTCGACCCTGCTGGGTTCGAACGGTTGTATCTCGAAACAGTCGAGCTTGCACGAAGGAGTTGAGATGAACATTTATCTGTCTCAGGTGAAGGCGATTATCTGGAAGGATTTCGTCACCGAGCTGAAAACCCGCGAGCTGTTCAGTTCCATGTTCGTGTTCGCGATCTTGGTGATGTTGATTTTTATCTTCTCCATCAATCTCAGCATTGTGAGCGCCAGTCAAGTCGGGCCGGGAATTTTATGGGTGGCCATCCTGTTCGCGGGAACGCTCGGGCTCAACCGTTCGTTTACGCTGGAAAAGGAAAACGGCTGTTTGCAGGGTTTGATGCTGGCGCCGGTCGACCGCTCGGCTATTTTCTTCGGAAAAATGCTGAGTAACCTGGCGTTTCTTTTGATTATGGAAGCCTTCCTTCTGCCGGTGTTCATGATTTTTTTTAATGTGGATATTGGGTCTCACCTGGGACCCTTGTTGGTAGTTATTTTTATGGGGACGCTGGGTTTCTGCGCGTTGGGGACACTGTTGTCCTCCCTGGCCTCCAATTTGAAAACGCGGGAGATCATGCTTCCGGTTTTGCTGTATCCGCTGATCGTGCCGATAGCCATCGGATCGGTCCAGCTGACCGGACAAATTCTGGATGGTAAATCCCTCGCGGATATGATGAACTGGGTGGGATTGATCCTTTGTTTCGACATCATCTTTATCAGCGCATCCATTATGACGATCGATCATATTTTAGAGGAGTGATTGCATGGACAACCTGAAGTATTTATTCGCGGTCAATGTGTTCGTTTGGGGCGGGATTTTTGTGTACGTGTTTTCCCTGATCCGGCGAAGCCACTCCCTTAAAAAGGATCTCGACCTGCTCAAGGAAACTCTCAAAA
>QIDN01000231.1 GCA_003229345.1 Nitrospirota bacterium
AACACATGCCTTTCACGGATGACGCGTGGTGAAAAGCGTTTGGCAAGGCGACTGGAGGCTCTGCTGGATGATGACTACCTGTGTTGGTACGACATACCTGTAGGGCGTAAGAATCGCTACCCTGATTTTATCGTTCTGCATCCAGCGCGTGGATTACTGTTTCTGGAAGTCAAAGACTGGCGCCTGGAGAACATCAAGAAAATATCCAAGACCCGTGTCGAGTTGTTGACGGACCACGCCGGACGGTATGATTTGGCTGAAGAGATCGAATGGACCAGTAAGGTTAAGGGTGATGGTGCTGGCTATGATATTCGTTCCTTCGATGAAACTCAGGACAGGGAGCGATTCATCGAGGTCAAAACTACCCATTCAGGCAAATATCAGCCATTTTTAATTTCCGAAAACGAAATGGCCTTTTCACTGGAACATCAGGATCAATATTCGCTCTATCGGGTGTACAAGATGCGCAAAGATCCCAGGCTGTTTATGCTTCATGGCCGCCTTAGCGATTATGTACATCTCTCGCCAAGTGTGTATCGGGCGAGTTTTTCATGAGTAGTTAGGGCTGGTGAGGTGGTTCTGAATAGTAATAAACAATTAAAACAATAAGTTAAAAAGTTTTGCTAAAAATCAAATTGTTGCTACAATGGATACACAAATGTGTATCCATCCGGCGAAACGATGAATAAGAGCTCCTCCATGCGAATTCGGATCGAACCCGAACTCCACAGTGACTTTCTAACTACGTGCAAACAGCAGGACAAACCGGCCGCACAGGTTTTGCGCGAATTCATGCGTGAGTACGTCGCAAGATACCCATCCATGGAACAGCGTGATTTGTTTGTGGCCGAACAGAAAGCGCAGTACAAGTAAAGGATGATGAAATGGCATTAAAACTCATAGACCTGTTTGCCGGCGCGGGCGGGCTGACTCTGGGATTTACGGATAAACGATTTGGCGGTGGTTTTGAGTGTGTTCTCAGCGTGGATAACGAGCTGGCTGCGGTTGATACACATAACAATCATTTTGGTCCGCACGGTGTTTGTACGGATATCGAGGAATGGCTGGCCGGTGACCCGAAGATACCGGCTTCAGATATCGTTGTCGGAGGGCCACCGTGCCAGGGTTTCAGTTTATTGAACAAGAAACGCCATGGGGATGCCAGGCGGGCATTGTGGGAACCGTTTATGGATGTGGTGGAGCGTTCCGGTGCCCATGCTTTTGTCATTGAAAATGTGCAGGGATTGAAGGACTCACCCGAACATAGCTCTATCGAAAAAAGGGCGAAACAGCTTGGCTTTGAGACAACCGCGGACATACTTAATACAGCGAATTACGGTGCGCCTCAAACCAGAAAAAGAACTATCATCGTTGGTTGGAAACCCGAGGGTGTGAGGCCTGATTTTGTCTTTCCACCGGAGCCTACTCACTGCAAGGGTGGTTGTGAAGATTTGCCTGCGTGGAGGACTGTTGCAGATGTGATTAAAGATTTGCCTCCGCCATCGGGAACGGAGGTAGGTAAGTGCGGACCACCACTTGATCTTCATTTCGGCAGGAACCCGACCAAGATCAGCAGGCAAAGGTACAGAATGGTTCCCAAGGGTGGGAACCGGTTTGATTTACAGAAAAAGGCACCGGACATTACCCCAAAATGCTGGATCAGAAAAAAATCGGGTGGGACGGATTTGTTTGGCAGGCTGTGGTGGGACAGGCCTTCGGTAACAATTCGTACGGAATTCTTTAAACCGGAAAAAGGTCGTTACCTGCATCCGGAACAGCACAGACCGATAACGCATCGCGAGGCAGCGAGATTGATGGGGTTTCCGGACGACTTTGTTTTTCTGGGCACAAAAATCGAGATTGCCCGTCAGATCGG
>QIDN01000358.1 GCA_003229345.1 Nitrospirota bacterium
ATGATCAACGATTTGATTTCGCGCGCCAACAGAACCGCCAGCCCGACCAACAGGCATCCGATCAGAATGGAGCCGTAGGCATCGAATGCGGGATTGTCCAGCGCCCATGAAAGAGAAATGCAGACGGTAGCGATCATCAGCCCGACAAGGGCACCCGCATCCTCGGTAAAAATAACCAGTAGGCCGGCGGAGGTGGTCTTGCGGAACCAGGTCCGTAAATTGGGGAACGGGTTCGTCTTGCGAACCTCCTTCAGGCAGGCAAAAAAGGAATAGCCCTCCAACAGAATGCTGAACCCCAAAATACCGAGGGCCAGCATCGGATTGTGTATCGGTTCCGGTTCTGATAGTTTGTGGATTCCTTCGTAAATGGCGAACAGTCCGCCCAGTGAGAACAACAGGATGCTCACGACAAACGACCAGAAAAAGGTTTCGCGGCCGTAACCGAGAGGATGCGCGTCATCCGGCGGTTTTTTGGAAGATTTTTCTCCGAACAGGAGTAGCGCTTGATTGGTGGTGTCCACCACGCTGTGGATGGCTTCCGCCAGTAGCGCGGAACTTTTGGAGAAGTATGCGCCGAAGAATTTGGCCACAGCAATGCTCAGATTCGCCGTCATGGCGATGAGAATCACTTTTGTGGAACCGGAACCTGAACTCATAATTGATGGATTAGAGTTAGAAATTCAATGAAAGACATCTTAGAAAGGATCAGTTAAATCCTGCCGTTTTTCAAGAAATAAATTGAAGGAAAGACTTTCCATAAAAAAATGTAATTATTGGTCGCGTGTAGCGACCAATAATCTGACTGCCGCGACTTATTATTTAATTGCCGGGAGCCAGACTTGCCACCATTAACTCAGAAAAGAAGAGGATTATAATCATGGGTAAAACCTATCAAACTGCTGTCATCAACGCGCCTGTGGATCGAGTGTGGAGCAAGATTAAAAACTTCCATGATTTATCCTGGGCTTCCGGGGTCGTCGGGAAATGTGAAGCGGTGGGAGACAGGCCGGGAGATCAGATAGGAGCCCGCCGTATTTTAAACGATGCTTTCCACGAAACGCTGGTGGCATTCAGCGAAGTCGACCGGTCCTTCAAGTACTCAATCGACGATGGCCCGGCACCCGTGTCAAAAACCGATGTGAAGGATTATATCGGGTCAGTTCGGCTGTTTCCCATCACTGAGAGCGACACTTGCTTCATTGAGTGGTCCTCTAACTGGGAGGCTCCAAAGGATGATGCCTGTGACTTCTGTCATAATATTTACGTTGCCTTGCTCAACGAATTGAAAAAAGCCTTTTGAAGGAGTTGCCGTTGTCCGCCAGCACTTCTTATTCTTTTTCCAGTGACACCTCAATGGATTTGAAGGAGGGGGTTTTGGATTGGGGATCGGCGGCACGCGGTACCAGCACGTTGGCTTCGGGAAAGTACATCATGATGTTGCCGGGTGTGATAGGGTAGGGAACCAGCTTTTGCCCCGGCAATGATCCGGTCAGGTTGTGGACGGTGACGGTGTCGTTTTCCCGCCATCCTTTTTGTTCCATATCCTCCGGATTCATCAGCACCACGTCGCGGGAGTCCACGCCGCGAAATTTATCCTGCGTCTCATAGACCACGGTATTGAACTGTCCCTCCGATCGTACCGTCATCATCCGAAAATGATTGGCCTTCAGAGGAGCGACCTGCGTTTGCGGCACCTTGAACTTCGCCTTGCCATTGGTGGAGGGAAACTGGGCTCGATGCAGGATGCGTCCTTCAATATGAAACTCCTTATGCGTACGATCAATCTCCTGCAATGGTTTCATCCCCTTGACGACCGATCCGATCACCTGCCGAATGTTCGACGTGTGTTGAAATTCTTCCCAGGGAATGGG
>QIDN01000027.1 GCA_003229345.1 Nitrospirota bacterium
GGTAATTGGGTTCATTATTCTCATCCCTCCCTTTAGGTTCCTGATTGTTCTTTCAAAAAATTTGAGGTTGTTTTCATGGGGTCGCTTTTATTGATTGCTGTAATTCTGATCTCCCTGACCGTGCACGAGTATTCGCACGGTAGGGTGGCTTATATGCTTGGGGATGATACCGCGAAAAATCAGGGAAGGTTGACCCTCAATCCCCTGAAGCATTTAGATCCGATCGGGACGCTCTTCTTTTATTTCATGCATTTTGGATGGGCCAAGCCGGTTCCAGTGGACCCAAGAAATTTAAAGGATCCACACCGGGATATGCTATTTATAGCGGCAGCTGGCCCCGCTTCCAATCTGGTACTGGCTTTATTTTCGGGGTTCTTTTTAAGGCTTATGGGACCGTTGGAGCAGATGGATCAAATGTCGTTTTATATTTTTGGTTTTTTATGTATAGCTGTCTATTGTAATGTGGCGCTGGCAATTTTTAATATGCTTCCGGTATTTCCCCTGGACGGGGCGAGCGTATTGAAGGGATTAATGCCTCGCGAGATGGCCTTGAAGCTCAGTCAGCTGGATAAATATTTTGGGATAATTTTACTGGCGGTATTTCTGACAGATTATTTTGCCAAAACAGGGATTTTAAGTAGTATTATCGGTGTCCCTATTGGTTATATGTTAAAGTTTTTTACCCAGGAAGCCTTCCCGTCAGTTGTTGTAGCTATAAATCATCTTCTTTGAACCATACCAAAACCATGGCCAAAAAGAGAATTTTGAGCGGAATGCAGCCTTCCGGCCTCCTTCATTTGGGGAATTATTACGGAGCGCTGAAGAACTGGATCGAGTTGCAGGAGCAGTTCGAATGCTTTTATTTTGTGGCCGACTGGCATTCGCTGACCACCTTGTACGAAGATCCCAGCCATATCAAAAAGTACTCCTTTGAAGTGGCGGTGGACTGGCTCGCCGCCGGACTGGATCCCGAAAAGAGCACCCTGTTCGTCCAATCCCGCATACCCGAACATGCCGAACTGCATCTGATTTTGTCCATGGTAGTGCCCGTTCCCTGGCTGGAACGCAATCCCACCTACAAGGAAAAGCAGGTAGAGGTGAAGAGCGTCGATATGAGTTCTTACGGGTTTCTGGGCTATCCGGTTCTGCAGACGGCGGATATTGTGCTGTACGATGCCGATTATGTACCGGTCGGGGTCGATCAGGCGCCCCATCTGGAAATATCGCGGGAAATTGTGCGGCGCTTTAATGGGCTCTATAAGAAAAAAACATTCAAGGAACCGCAGTCGAAAATTTCCGAAATTCCCAAGCTCAACGGAATCGATGGCCGAAAGATGAGCAAAAGTTACAACAATGCCATTTATCTGTCCGATAGCGAAAAAGAGATCACCAAAAAAGTGAAGTCCATGCTGACCGACCCGGCGCGGGGACTGCGTACAGATCCCGGTGATCCGGATGTCTGCAATCTGTTTCCGTTTCATAAGCTGTACTCGCCGCCGGAGATGCAAAAGGAAATCGATCGCGATTGCCGGACCGCCGCTATCGGGTGCGGCGACTGCAAAATGAAATTGGTCGACACCATGCTCGAAGGATTGAGACCCCACATGGAACGTCGTAGAGAAATCGCGGCCAAGCCCAAAGCGGTAGAGGAAATTCTGGAAGAGGGCACACGCAAAGCTCAAAAGGTGGCCAAGGCCACCATGGACCGCGCCAAACAAGCCATGAAATTCTAAAATATTATATTAATGTATAACATAAATAAATAATACTTAACTATATGGAATACAAAGAAACATTGAATTTACCGGTGACGGATTTTCCTATGAAGGCGAATCTGACCAAGAAGGAACCGGAAGCTCTG
>QIDN01000225.1 GCA_003229345.1 Nitrospirota bacterium
ACCGACCCGATCGCGGCCATGGCCATTCTCACCCAGGCGGGTCTGCCCAAGCGGTTGGAAGTCCTGTTTTCCGGGGAGTCGCTGTTTAATGATGGTGTGGGCGTTGTCTGTTCACCTTGCTGATCGGCTTTACCGTCAGTACCGGAGGCAACCTGGTCGAAAAAGCGTTTAATTTGGTCCTGATGGAAGTCGGCGGCGGCGTGCTGGCCGGTGTTCTGCTGGGTTTTCTGGCTCATGTCATGGTGAAAGATATCAAAGACGTCTCATCCCGTGTCCTGATCACGGTGGCTATCGTCAGTGCAGGCTATGCTACCTGCACGGCCCTGGATATCTCCGGGCTCATTGCTATGGTCATCACCGGCTTGATTTTCGGTAATGTGACTCTGGCCAGAATAGCCTCCCCGAAGGAACGGCATGACATAGACGTTTTCTGGACCATGATCGACAACCTCCTGAACGCCGTGTTGTTCGTCATGATCGGGCTCCAGTTGATCGCCATCCCGTTCCAAATGAATACATTGTTAATCGGGCTGATTGCCATAGCTCTCAGCTTGGCGGGCCGGTACATCAGTATATTCGTGACGACCGCCGTATTTAAAATGGAGGTATGTTTCAGCACGACACACCGGAATATCGTGAATCTCCTTACTTGGGGTGGTCTGCGCGGAGGATTGTCCATTGCGCTGTCGCTTAGCCTTCCGGATGGCCCGGAAAAAACGTTGATCGTAAACATGACTTTTGCCGTGGCAGCTTTTTCCATTCTGGTGCAAGGCCTGACAATTGGCCGGCTTTATAACAAAATGCAGATGGGGGGTATATCCTCGAAAGTTTAAATCGCAATCGGATTTTGTTGGAATGAAAGAAGCGCCGACAGTAAATGACGCGAGATTCATTTTGAGTTTTTTGAGTAAAGACAATGAACTTCAAAATTTTGCTTGCTTCCCAACAGGGCAAGCCCAAACCATAATCTGATATGAGTTTTTACGAAGATCAAATTCTTCCCCGCGGCATCAATTGGACCATGTGCTGGAAGCGGTTCAGCAAGCTGCGCCAGCAATATCTGAAAGATGTTGGGGGCAAAGTGCTGGAAGTCGGTTTCGGATCGGGATTGAACCTGCCTCATTACACCAGCCGGGTCACCCACCTGTATGCGCTGGACCCCTCCCAGCTGGGCCGCCGCCTGGCCGGAAAAAGAATTCAGCGTGTGTCCTTTCCCGTCGAGTTTGTCGAGTTGGACGGTATCCGAATAGCCCTGCCCGATCATTCGGTGGATGCCGTGGTGAGTACGTGGACCCTGTGCACCATTCCTGATCCTGAGGCTGCTTTAAAAGAAATCCGGCGTGTCTTGAAGCCGGGAGGAAATTATTATTTTCTCGAACACGGACTCAGTCCGGAACGCGGGGTCGCTCGCTTGCAGAATCTCTGGAACCCCATTCAGAAATGGTGCGCGGGTGGCTGTCATGTGAACCGTGAAATCGATCACTTGATACGGGATTCGGGTTTTAGAATCCTGGGCTATAAACGTTTTTATATGGAAGGCCCGAAAATTCTTTCCTACATGTACGGTGGCGCCGCCGCGCCTCAATTAGTTCCAAAAGGCTAATAAACTCTAATTAAAATCTAACATTCCTGCGGTTCAATGGTAAATTAATAACCGAAAACAGGGAGACGGTCATGCCCACCGAAAAAATCCTGGTCGTGGAAGACGAGGAAAATATCCAGGAACTCATCCGGTACAACCTGGCCAAAGAGGGCTATCAGGTCAGCTGTGCCCTCAGCGGAGAAAAAGGGTTGGAAGCCGCCCGTACCGGGAATCCTGATCTGGTGCTCCTCGACTTGATGCTCCCCGGTCTCGACGG
>QIDN01000452.1 GCA_003229345.1 Nitrospirota bacterium
GCCCAAACTTCGTAATATCCTTTTTGAGGAAACTGTATCGTAGAGCTCCAATTTTGCCAGGCAAAGGGATTAACCGGTTTTTTTAGATCCGCCTTTATCCATGTGGCACCGAAATCAAAAGAAACATGGATCGCTTTAACGGACTGATCTCCCGCCCACGCATGTCCCCGAATACTTAAAGATCGTCCTAAGTTTATTTTTATCCCTGTTTTTGGATTGGTAATCAAAGATTTCACCGGCATCGATTCGATAATGACCATGTCCTCCTGAGGAACCGAGGCGCCTGGCTTCACCGGATATCGTGGGACGCGATAGCGATCCATTTTCATGCCGTCGTGAACCTTGTCACGGACCCAAATCTTTTTTAACCATTTTGGAGAGGTTGAAGCCGGCCATCCGGGACTGACAATTCTGAGAGGGTATCCATGCAAATGAGGAAGCGGCTCGCCGTTCATTTCCCAGGCGATTAAGGTATGTTCTTCTAATGCCTTGGGAATCGGGGTCCCTCGTGAAATCGAAGCTTTATCAGGATCTCCTGACAGATGAAGATCTGCCCCATAGTATCCGGTATAGAGCGCGGAATCCTTCAACTCAGCCGCCGACAGAACATCTTTTAATCGAACGCCGGTATACTTTGAGCATCCAACAGCCCCAAATTTCCACTGGTTGCCTTTCGCTGGTGGATAATAGCCCGCTCTCCCGTTGCCACCACATTCCAGTTGGAGTGCATAGGAATAATGTTTAAATCTCTTTTTTAGATCATCCAGAGTTAGTTTAAGCGGCTTGTGAACTTCACCTTCAACAGAAAATGCCCATTGATTAGGCTCGGTTTCGACATCGGGGGGTAACCCGTTGTTTCTGATAAAATGTTTTTCCTTGGGTGTAAAGTCGTCATCTAAGAGATGAGCGGGAGGTTCCGCATTGACAGGCCGATCATTTAATACAATCAATCCTTCTTTACCCTCAATAACCTTTTTCTCATTGGTTTCAGCCAACGCCAATGGAATAAATCCATTGGGCATATTTCTAAAAAAAGGAATTTGCGAACCAACGGCTAAAACCATTGCGGTTAAACCTGTTTTTTTCAGAAAACCTCTTCTGGAAACGGGTTCGGGTTTTCTCTCCCAAATTTCCGCATCTGCTTTTTCAGGGTCTTGCTCATATAATTCCCATAATCCTCTTTCTTTTTTCATAGAATTTTCCTCGGTTATATTGTTGGTAGAGCCTTTTGGTGGTGAGTTTTGGGGAATTGAAGCCATAACCAAAAGATCTTATTGAGGATTACCAACCAAATTCGGATTATTGGGAATCTTATCCAAGACTATAATATTTATATAGCCTATTGATACGCGAAGGTGGATTTTATATTAAATTATCTTGGATTTGGCGTATTTTTCGGTTTCAAGGAGATTATGAAGAATAAATGCAAAGAAAGACTGGATGGCAGGTGGAACAGGTGGGGGCCAAGGCAGGCACCTAAGATACACCCGTATTGAACCGGCTTCTGCAGCCGTTACATCATTGACCTCGAAAGGTGCGGATAAACTGGATCGCGTTCCAGCCCTCTTCTTCGGTGATATCCTTGCCGACCCTCTTGGGCATACCGGTTCCGGGACTGCCGTTTTTGAGAATCCACATCAACTCGCCGTCGGTGCGGGCATCCTGCCATTTGGCATCGGTGAAATTGCGGGGAGCATGACCGGGCATCCGAACCCCATTACCCTTTTTACTGTGGCAGGTCACGCACAATCCTTTTCCGAAATAGATCTCGCGTCCTGCCTCGATCCGTTCCGAGGTGGTCTCGAAGGGGCTTTCGATCTCCTGGATTTCTTCCAACTGCTCCGGAGGAACGCGCGGG
>QIDN01000424.1 GCA_003229345.1 Nitrospirota bacterium
TCCAGCAATGATGTAGATCGACAATTTCCTAAGGCAATTTTACCATTAAAACCCCTCAGGCGGTTCAACAAGAGCTGGGGGGGCAAGGTACTCCAAAAATAAAAGGGTCCCTCTGGAAATAGAGAGGAACCCTTTTTAATAATTTGAACCGCTAGGCAATTTACCGCCGGGTGCCCATCACCCTGAGAAGCATGAGGAACAGGTTAATGAAATCCAGGTAAAGTTTTAACGCTCCCCGAATCGCCTCTTTGGTATCTTCCTCAGTGCCTTCGTTACCCAGGATGTTCATTTCCTTGATTTTCTGGGTATCATAGGCGGTCAGTCCGACAAAAATCAGAATCCCGGCATACGTGATAATCCAGTAAAGCGCCGAACTGTTCATAAACATGTTTACGATGGACGCAAGGATGATCCCGATCAATCCCATGAACAGAAAACTGCCCCACGAGGTCAGGTCCTTCTTGGTGGTGTAACCGTAGAAACTCATCGCTCCGAACATGCCCGCTGTCACCAGAAACGTGGAGGTTAGAGAGGCGGTGGTGTACAGCAGAAACAAGGGTGCCAGGGTGACGCCGTTCAAGCCGGCATACAGGAAAAAGACCCCCATCGCCTGGCTGGCCGACATGCTCATGACACGGGCCGCAAGATAAAACACCAGGCCGATTTCAACGATCAATAGACCAAAGAACAGTATGGGCTGAGTCACCAGGAGATTGAGAATCGTTTCATTGGTGCTGACATACCATGACATCCCACCGGTCAGCGCCAGGCCCGTGCCCATCCAGTTGTAGACGCGCACCATGAAGCGCTGTTGTTCCGCGGCGATGGCGTCCTGACCCATATATCTCGGTTTGGAATAATCTTCCATTATTGAAACTCCTTAAAATTTATGTGGGAGAATTGACTCGGAAATAAATTTCTTTTAGTTAAATAAGATCGCCCCGCTCTGCTGTCAAGGCACTGCAAGCGCTTATTTAATAGAAGGTTGAATCTTTCAGCTTCTACATTATATCAAGAATCACACCGGCGGAGGCTTATTTTTCCCGGACCCAGCGTTCGCCCGTCAAACAAAGCAAACCGGCGAATATCAACCATTGGAACCGTTCGGTCCAGTGCTTGCGGCGCGACGATTTCAATTCTTTCTTTTCCATGGATTGCTGGATCTGCTCGAGATAGATGGTGCGCAGATCCATATCGCCATGAACAGAACGCACATAGGTGCCCCCGGATTCCACAGCGATTTTCTCAAGCAGAGGTTCGTTGATTTTGGATAGCACGATTTCCCCTGAGCGGTTACGTTTGAATCCGCTTCCCATGGGATCGGGCACGGGTACCCCTTCGTCCTGGCCGATGCCAATCACAAAAATCTTCACTCCTTCTTGTTTTGCTCGTTGGAGGGCTTTCAAAACTGCGCCTTCGTGATCCTCGCCGTCGGTGATAAGAATAATGGCCTTCGATTTTTTTTCCGTTGTGCTGAACGCTTGGATGGAAGTCTCGATCGCATGACCGAGTGCCGTTCCCTGCAGAGGGATCAAGTCGGTATCCAACGCACCTAAAAACATTTCCGCCGCCTGGTAATCGAGAGTCAACGGACAATGCAGAAAACTGGTGCCGGCAAACGCGACCAGACCGACCCGGTCTCCTTTTAACATGCGTAGCAGGTCCGCCACCTTATGTTTGGCCCGATCCAGGCGACTGGGTTTGATATCCGTCGCCCGCATGCTGTTGGACACGTCAAGAGCCACGACAATATCCACCCCTGTCTGTTTTAAATCTTGCCATTGAAATCCCCAGCGTGGTTGGGCCAGCGCGATCATCAAAAACACAAGTCCCCATATCAGGAGTCTGGTTTT
>QIDN01000110.1 GCA_003229345.1 Nitrospirota bacterium
GGTCTTGCAACAGTACGACTGCCGAATTGCGGTACCTCTTTATGAGTCTTGTGAAAAATTCAATCCGCTCTTTGGAAACAATCGGTCTCGCGGTGTTGGCTGTATGCCTGTGTCTCCCTGCGAGTCTTTTTGGTGAATCGTTAACTCGCACGATTTCCCTGAAAGCAACCGGCCAAGAACAGAATATTCGTGTCCCTGTGGGGTCTTCGGTAACCTTTCTCAATAATTACCCACAGGAATTATTTAAAACATCGATCGTTACGGATCGTTCGGATAAAAAACTTTTGAGTATAAAATCTTTCGAGCCTGGTCAATCTTTTGGCCTGCAATTTTCTAAAAAAGGTCCTTATTCAATTTGCTATTCGTTGCAACCGAAAACAGATTCAACGAGTCCGATTTGTTTGCAGATTAACGTAGTTCCGCTCCAAACCGCGCAGCCATCATTCAACGCGCGTGGGGAGCACAATAGTTTTATTTGAGTCTTTGAAAACCAGTATAATTACTTACTTTGAAAGGAGTGGGGAATGAAAAAAGTAACTTTGTTAACTGTTGTTCTGTTTGCAGGCTTCACGGCTACTGCATTTGCCGGAAGCATCAAAACCGGCCAAACGGCTTCCTGCAACGATGCAAAATCCATCACCATTTCAGTTGCTAAAATCTCCAACAAGGCTGGCGGAAAATACGGTTACACCACGAATGACCGGGGTACCGGAAACGTTGTGGTTTGGAAATCCTCCAACGCCACCACCATTCCCATCAGCTTGGGGCCGAACGATGACAATCGTTCCATGAACGGAACCGACCACGGGAAAACCGGCCTCAGAGTTATGGGATCCATGGGTCGCAACAAAGTGGTATTGACCGGCCAAAATAACTTCAGCCGCGGTGACTCCATTGGCGACATCAGCGGTAAAGTAACGATTACCAATACCGGCACCAACCCGGTAATGGTTGCTTGTAACTAAATTGGAAATAGCGCAACAGGCTATTCCATCAGGTGTTGTAGTTTGATGCAACTCCGAAGCCCAAAAAGAAACAGCCGACTTCCCCTGAAGTCGGCTGTTTTGTTTTTTGCCCCTTCCCTAAATCTACCTTGAAGGCCTGCGGTCTGTGTCAAGAAATCCCCGGCTCAACCGAGAGTCTCATCATCAGGCTCTTCTTTTTTCATAAAGTTCCGCAAAACATCAAAACAATAATTCGGATCAGTCCGGTTATCATAACCACTATCCCCCATCGATTCCAAAAATCCAATGCGGGCACTCTTCTTATTGGTTTTGATTTGATCACGCGCTTTCTTCTCGGGTCCACCAGGCTGGATTATCTTTCTCATTTCAAACTCTTCAAATTAAATGTTTATCAAGATACCATCTACACCTTTACTGTTATAGTAACAAGCAAGACTGGTGCCATCAAGACCCAAAAATTCACACCCAACTTAATCCTAAATATTCAATATGATAGAGAAAAATAAACTTTTCCGGATCGACAGGTTTGCGCCGCTCCTCTACCCTTTTTTGTCACTTCCTGCGAATTTTTGTCTTTCAGTCTCTTATGAGGGAGAGCTATGGGGATTTTTTTGAGGCTTATCAAGAGGCATTGAATCAGTTAAACTGACTCCTATTTTTGTTTCTGCCCACGTCAAACCAACCCACTAAGGAGCATTAATGACTGACGAAGTACGCGTCCGTTTCGCCCCCAGCCCCACCGGCTTCCTGCATATCGGCGGGGTGCGCACCGCCCTGTTCAACTGGCTGTTCGCGCGCCGCCACAAAGGCAAGTTTATTTTAAGAATCGAGGACACCGACCG
>QIDN01000053.1 GCA_003229345.1 Nitrospirota bacterium
GTACCAGGGCACCTCGCCCAATTGATCCAATGCGTCTCCCGACGGTTTTTCCATGAACTGGATGGCGAGCACAATGGTCAATAAGGCACCGAAAGAAAGCAGGAAGCCGGGTCCCACCACCGCTTCCGGGTTCCAGATCAAAATCAAAAACGCGGCGACCAGCAAGGCGTTCAGTAAATGTTTTTCCCGATTGATCAACACCGCGAAGAGATAGACCAGTATCATCACGCCTGCGCGCAAAGCGGAAATTTTTGCGCCTACCAGGAACATGTAGAACAGGACCGGGAAGACACACAGCAGGGCAACGATTTTCCGTCCGTAACCGAGTAGCGCCCACTGGGAACGGAATCTCCAGAGCCCGTAAAATACCAGCGGATACAGGATGAGAAAGCAGGCGCCCGCCACAAAACCGATATGCAAACCGGACACCGCCATGAGATGCGCCAATCCGGTATCGATATAAGCTTGCCGCAACTCCTCACTCAGATATTGTTTCTCCCCCAGCAACATGGCCTTGAGCAGAGCCGCCGAGTCCTCCGGCAGATGCCGGTCAAAAAAAACCAGCATGCGTTCTCTTATCGTGCCACGCAGGGAGGTGAAGGTCCCCAGCGGCACCGTTCCCAGCCGTTCGATGGTTTTGGCTTTCGACAACCCGCCCAGAACGTCGATCCCCAGCGAGCGGGTGTAGTGCACGTAATCGAACCGCCCCGGATTCTTAAAATTGCGCGGGCGCTTCAGCTTGATACGGTTGAAACGTAACCGGTCACCCATGCGAAACGGGTTTTCCGATTGGTACAGGGTGATGCGGGCGGACCCAGTGACGCGGACGGGAAGCGATCCTTTGTAGGTGATCTGTTCCAGACGAACGCGGTATTGCACCTTGCCGGGATACACCGTGGGCATTTCCTCGACCCAACCTTCCACGACCGCGCGTTGACCCTCCTGCAAATGGTTCAGGATATGATGATCCGGCCTGAGACGGTCTTGCCAGCCAGACGCGGAGAATCCAAGTGGAAATAGTAAGACCAGTACTATTCCTTCGATGGGAAGGTTGCGGCGCGATCGGGTAAATAGAAACGCGCCGGTGAGGGCCGTGGCGAGTGACAGGAACCAGGGGGACAGAAAATTCTGCGACGCCGGTAAAGCGGCGAGAATGCCCGACAGGTAAACCAGAAAATAAGGAAGCAGAGGCATCATCCTTTTCCAGTCCGTTAAATGGGAGGTATCCGTATAGGGAAAGCGGGGAGAGTGTAACTCAATTTGGATCGTGATGCGGAAAAATTCCGGAAGAAAACGAGGGAGAGGGTTAACGCTTTTTAAACACAGGAGAAAGGTCGATTTGTTTTTTGGAAATGTCGACGCGGGTGACGCGCACCTGCAGGGGGTCGCCGATGCGGTAGGTCTTATGCTTGTGCTGTCCTTTCAGCATGTGTTCGTGCTCGTAGAACACGTAATAATCGTCCCCCAGGCTGGAAATGTGGATCAGGCCTTCGACAAACACCTTGTCCAGTTCCACAAACAGTCCGAAACCGGTGACCGATGAGACGTGTCCGGAATATTCTTTCCCCACCTTGTCGGCCATGAACTGCGCCCGCCGCAGGTTGGCGACTTCCCGCTCCACCTCCACCGCCTTGATCTCCCGCGCGCTGGATTGCTCGGCCTGGCTCCGCGACAGCGGTAGAAGTCTTTTCCGATCCTGCTGGGTGGCTTTCTTTTTGGGGAGAAAGGCTTTGATCATCCGGTGTGTCGCCAGATCCGGGTAGCGGCGGATGGGCGAGGTGAAATGCGTGTAGTGTTCGA
>QIDN01000237.1 GCA_003229345.1 Nitrospirota bacterium
AGTACCGTAAACTGGATATTGAACAGGTTGGACGCGAAGTTTTGGGTTTCTTCTTCGCTTTGGGTATTCAGGTATTCGCCATACACCGGGATCATGGCGGCACTGACCGCGCCCTCGCCCAGGATGCGCCGCTGGATGTTGGGAATGCGAAACGCGACGAAAAAAGCATCCGCCGAAGCGGAAGCGCCGAACGTCATCGCTATTACCAGATCGCGGACGAAACCGAACAGCCGCGAGACCAGAGTCATCGAACCCACAGCCCCTGCCGCTCTGCTTACTTTTTTATTGTTTTCCATACGTGAAGAAAATGAATCCTGAGGTCGGGTTGGTGTCGGATAAGAAGTGAGCGCCGGTTTAGGAAATCAACTCAACAGGCCGTTGGGGGACTTCCAGAATTAAAAACCTGCGGAAAAAGTATAACAAATTAAAAGCAGGAGTCCTACTTCAAGGTTATCTTTTGGTAGAAATTATTACTTGTAGTTAAGCAAACTTTTCATTGTCTGATTTAAAAAAAGAGAAAGTTAAAACTTAAATGTCCTGGATGAAGCGGGTGGCGAAGGAGCGGATGTGTTTGCCGTTCAGTACGTGAAACTGGCGGACTTTTTCAATGGTCTGGACGGAAAACCGTTTGAGGGGAATATGGATGATCCGCTTTTTGTATTGCCGGGCCATTCGCCGCCAGCTGGCTTTGGGCGGTCCGGGGGAGACGACGGTGATATGCCGCTCGCGGGAATGAAAAAACGCCGCCTCCAGAAGTTTTTCCTCCAGTGTTTCACCCATGAACAGGCGGGGGTCTTCCCAGATGTTGATGATCGGGCGTGGTGGAAAAATCATCATGCAACCGCCATAGGTGGCCTGGCCGATGCCAGGGCCGATCATGTTATCCATATAGTTCGTGGCAAAAAAGCATAGCGTGGATTCTTCCTTGTGTTCCGCGAACCAGGTCTGCCGCCAGGTGTATCGATCCGGCTGCGGCTCCATTTCAAACAGCATGACCACCACTTCGATGGTGCCTCGTGAAGGAGGAATCTCTTTAACGTAGATATCGCCCGTGTGCCAGTTGCGAAGTGTGTCCCGGATGTCTATCCCGTCTTTGACTGACGAGGTGAATTTTTCGGTGCGCGCCAGATCGTTGGACAGCAGGAGTTTGCTCTGCTCGCGGACATGGGTGTTCAGGCTTTCGATCTTTTCATCCTCCGGCGGCCAAGAGCATTGTCCGTACGGATTCCAGGTGTATTTCCACTGTTCCTGTTTGAACTGCTCGGGATTGGGTTTGAGATCCAGACTCCGCCATTCGAATTGAGTTTCCGACAGACGGTTCCGCATGTTCATCACCTGATCGTCCTCCAGCACCGCTTGGTCGATGCCCAACGCCAGCGTGTCCAGTCCGGCCTCCTCTTTCTGAAACGGATAGTCGCGGGCGGCTTCCATCAAGGCAATGGCATAGGCATCGCCACCGACCTGCTTGGCGGAAACCACCAGGGTGTAAAGGTCGGGTGTGAGTCGACGCTCCATGAGGGTGAGGTTGCGCACGTATTGCAGATAAACCTGAAACGTCTGCGACGTCAGGTTGTGGTAACGGACTTTATGCTTGGCGAGAAAGTTCTCTCGCGCTTTCAGCATGATTTCCTTGACGCCGTCGATAGCCACGCCCCGATCCGATTTCAGCTCCTGTCGATTTTTTTCGTACAGGTAGGTGATGTAGGGAAACTCGCTCAAAGCGAAAAACAGGGTGTTGGGTTCCAGCACGTATAAAGCGGGATGTCCGTCCGGAGTATTGGGCTTGGGATACTTG
>QIDN01000108.1 GCA_003229345.1 Nitrospirota bacterium
TTGATGCCGACCGATAAACCTGCCCCGGCCAGTCACCCACCTTTATTCAACCCTTTTCACCGTAAAAAGGGAGGAGAAAGCGTTGAGTGTAACAGTAAATGATCCTTACTGTGTAAGCGAAGACCCGGAGATGCCTTTTGTGTCGGGGGCGCTTGATCCTGGCGAGTTTCAGCATCATTTTTCCACCTGTTGCCGATCAAGCCTGCCTGATACGGCAGGTTCAATATATTCTCTTGCCGTTATTAGAGTGACTCGGCACAAGAGGGGAAAGCGTTGTCTGATCGAATACGATTTCCTGGTCGAACGACCCGGTTTACCGGGTGAGACGGTTACCATAATCGGTAAAGTGAGGGCGAGAGGTTCGGCTAGATCACGCTATCGCCTTCTAAAAAGTCTCTGGCGAGCCGGTTTTGGGGACGATAGTGAAGATGGGATATCCATACCGGAGCCGATGGGGTTTATTCCGGAATTCAATATGTGGCTTCAAAAGAAAGTCCCGGGTATCCCCGCCACCCGGCTGCTGACGGAATCTGATGGCGTATCGCTCGCCGGTAAAATCGCGGCGGCTATTCATAAAGTACACCAAACCGGTATTTCCCCGAAACGTTCCCATACAATGGCTGATGAACTTCGTATAATCCATGAACGTCTACCGCGGATTATCGATATGAACCCCGCATGGGCACGACGTGTGGATTTGATTTTGCACGCCTGCGACCGTTTAGGCGCCACGGTTCCGGTCACCTCGCCGATGGTCATCCATCGGGACTTTTATTCGGATCATGCGCTTATAAATAAAGATCGTCTCTACCTGATTGACTTCGACCTGTGCTGCAAGGGAGACCCGGCACTGGATATGGGTAATTTTCTTGGGCACATTATCGAACAGAGCCTGCGTATGTATGGTGACATCAACACTATGAGATATCAAGAAAAGGCTCTGGAAAAACAATTTTTACAACTTGCCGGCAAACGGTTTCGCATCAGCTTGCATGTCTACAAAACGCTTACCCTGGTGCGGCATATTTACATCAGCACGCGGATTCCCGAACGGCGACCTTTCACCGAACCTCTGTTGGTACTCTGCGAAAAACGGCTCCGAGCAACGGGACATTTAGAATCAGCTATATGACCGCGTGATACTTTAACAGCCAGGACATCACGAATATATTTAGCGAATGGTGGAAAATGAAGCATGAGCGGATGCATTTCATGTAAGCGACTTGCGCCCCTCAAGCGTGGAGCGAACAAACCGCCCTTTTCCACTTCGGGAGGTAATTTGCCGTAATGAACTTTTTGACATTTTTTGCACCAATAGGCTGTAGTCGCGATGCTCATCGATTCGAACAGGTTTTTCAATAACCTCAACTTGTTGAATGACACAGGGTCGCCTTATCCGAAGAGCACAGAGAACCGCTGCAATCAGGACAAGCATCGAGGATGTAGTCGGTAATATTGTCCATCTCTTCTGATTCAAATGGCGGACGAACATGTTTGGGATGACCTGGTTGACCGCCTTGTTTGGAGTTTCTCGTTCGAGTTTGTCTTGGGCGTCTTAGAGGGTTTTACGATATCACTGGATGGCGGTTTGGAAGAGGTGGAAGAATTTTTGCCGAGCTTTGCCAGTTGGGCCTCCAGCTCGACAAGACGTTTCTGCATTTGGGCATTCGCTGTTTGCAGTTTTGTGTTATGAGCTCACCTTACGCAAGGATTAGCGATCTACCAAAACCATAAATTATTAACCGCGGAGGACACAGAGAGCGCGGAGGATAAACCAATTGTTTT
>QIDN01000074.1 GCA_003229345.1 Nitrospirota bacterium
GAGTTGACCCCTTTTGTGCGCGCTTAGAAGTAGGTGGTGGAGTTGGCGTAGCTTCTGGTTCAGGGGTTTCAGTAAGTGGAGGTTTTTTTGGAAATCTTCTTTCATTTGATCCGAATTGTACTTGCCAATAATAAATAGCAATTTTTGAAGGTAAATTTTAAAAATTTGGTGAAGAAGATGATAAATTCTGAAATGTCGATTTTCATGATGACAACATTTATCGGATTAGGTTTTATTTTTGTTTTAATACACCATTTTCAATTTTATGCCATGTACAAAATCTTAAAAGAAAAACACCCTTCCAAATGGCAAGCGCTTGGGTCTCCCGGTTTGATTTGGAACAATAGCCCATACAAAATTCTCGCAATATTAAAATTTATCTCTTCTGGAGAATATTTAAAACTACATAGTAAAGAACTTGATCATAAAGTGGCTGTAGTAAAAAAAATCAGATTTGTTTTCAGCTTGATCTTTGCAATGTATATCATTCTATTTTTTATTACATTTGGTAAATATTTGTAGAAAAAGGGGTCAAATCTCTCCTTGGCTACATAAGAAATCAGTCCGAAAACTACCTCACCTTATTTAATCATTGAGTCCAGCGTCACGCTGGCCTCCGCATCTCCCCTGAACTAAAATACCCCAATCCCCTCATTTATAAAAACAAGAGGAAGAATCTCCCTATCCCCCTTTACAAGGAGACCTTTGCATAACCCGAAGAACCGGATGATTTTTTGCTTTTAGGAATTCAAAACCCGGATTCTTCGTCCCTTCGGTCCTCAGAATGACAAACTGGGTGTGTCTTGTCATCCTGAGCGTCAGCGAAGGATCTAGGTTTACCCTGATTCCCATACTTACGCAAAGGTCTCTCTTGCGAGGGGGGAGATTTTGCCCGCCGCTTCGCCTACGGGGAATTAATCCCACTGGTGGGATTAAAAGAATAAATCTTTTTCCCCGCTTGTTCATCAAAGTATAATCTGGTACTTTTTTGGTGCCAAAAAATTCCATTTTTAAATTCATTTTACTAATTGATGAGCTTGGGGAAATCCCGGCTCTTACTGATTGGAGAGAAACCGATATGCCTGCAAGAACATCTGAAGCTCGCTGGGAAGGAAGTTTGAAAGAGGGGAAAGGCACCATGAAATTGGGAAGCGGGGCTTACGAAGGCGCCTATTCGTTTCCTTCCCGTTTTGAAGATGGATCCGGCACCAATCCGGAAGAATTGATCGCCGCCGCCCACGCTGGTTGCTATTCCATGGCATTCTCCGCCGGCCTGGGGAAAGCCGGGTTCACTCCCACCAGTGTTGATACCAAAGCGACAGTGACGCTGGAAGCGGTGGAGGGCGGTTTTGGAATCACTAAAATTGATTTGGTATGTGAGGCGGTCATCCCGGATATCGATGAGGCAAAATTCCAGGAGCAAGCTGAAGCCGCTAAAAACGGATGCCCTGTATCCAAAGCTCTGGCTGGACCTACCATCAGTTTAAAAGCCACTTTGAAAAAATAATTGAACACCCTAAAGCATGCGAGCCTGATAAGATGAAAGGCTCGTGTGCTTTTTCATTTTATGATGAGTTCATAATTTTATAATAAGCCTGAATAGGCTAATGGTATTTTATGATGCCGGATCATAAAGATATTTGGGTAGTCATAGAACATTCCGATGGGACGGTGAAGCCGGTCAGCCTGGAAGCGGTTCAGGCGGCCCGGCAGTTATCTTCCAAGTCGGGGGGCCAGGTCAAGGCGGTTTACTTGGGCTCGCAGAGTGGAGATGGAGTCAAGGC
>QIDN01000270.1 GCA_003229345.1 Nitrospirota bacterium
CCAGAGGACGCGGCCTGTTCGCCGAGTCGTTCATGCGGCAATGCACGCTGATTCCGGTAGAAGACGAAGACCGCCTGCACGACACCCAGATTCGTGAAAATTTTATCACCCGCGTATTTGCGTACCACCGGCTGGCGCACCTGTTAAAAGGACGGTTGTCGCGCCAAGCGTTGATGGAGTTTCACAAGACGCACAAGTATCTGCTGATGGCTCACAGCCGCAAACATGAAACCGCACTCGAAAAACTGGTCGCCAACGCGAAACAACTTTCTCCCTCGGAGTTGAAACGCCGTTACGCCGAACAGTTCATGCAGGCGTTTACTTACAAAACCACCGCCCGAAAAAATGCCGATGTGCTGTACCATATGTTGGGGTTTTTCAAGAAACTGCTGTCCGAAATGGAGAAGCAGGGTGTGATCGAAGCCATCGAAGATTACCGCAAAGAGTTAGTGCCGCTGACCGTTCCAACCACGTTGATCAAACATCACGCTCACAAACACAAAGTCGACTGCCTTGCCGATCAGATCTACTTTAACCCCCATCCGAAAGAACGGATGCTCCGCAACTCTGCATAACTTCCCGGTGGGGGTTCGAAGAAATTCCTATTAGAGCACGGCGTGTGGAGTTGAGGGGGAGGGCAAGTACTTTCCTTCAGGAATTTTTATTTCCCGCCGGGAGAGGTTTGGTTTTGAATTTTATTAAACACCGCTAAAGCCTGGGCCACCATCGATCCTATATCACCGGTTTTCTCAGGCAACAATATTGTATTGGTTTCCTTGGCCAGGTTTGAAAATGCGTCAATATACTGCTCGGCCAATCTAAGCGCCACGGCTTTTTCCCCGCCGGATTTTTGAATGGAAGAAGCGACAAGCTCGATCCCTTCAGCCGTTGCCCGGGCCACAGCCAGTATGGCCTCCGCTTCACCCTTGGCCCGATTGATCTGATCGGTCATTGCCGCTTCAGATTGTAAAACCACATCTCTTTTCCCGCCTTCGGCAACATTGATTTGCGATTGGCGCTGGCCTTCAGAATTAAGAATTTCTGCCCGTTTCTGTCTTTCGGCCGCTACCTGAAGTTCCATCGCCTGCCGAACATTATCAGGAGGTGTTATATCCTTGATCTCATAACGCAAACACTGGATACCCCATACAACGGACGCTTCATTAATGGATTGGACAATATTGGTGTTTAAGGATTCCCTTTCTTCGAACGTTTTGTCCAAGGTGATCTTGCCCAATTCAGATCGCATGGTCGTTTGCGCCAACTGAATGACCGCATATCGAGGATCGAGCACCCCGTAAGAAGCTTGCTTGGGATCGGTGATTTTCAAGTACAAAATCCCGTCGATAATCAAAGTCACATTATCTTTGGTAATGGCCGTTTGGCTGGGAATATCGACGGCGTTTTCTTTTAAAGAATGACGGTAGGCTACTTTATCAACGAAAGGAATTATGAAATGAAGACCGGCAATCAAGGTTTGATTATATCGGCCCAGGCGCTCCACAACCCAGGCGCTCTGTTGAGGTACCAGCTTAATACCACTCCAAGCCATCAGGAAAACGATAAAAGCTACTGCAAGTGCCAATTCTGTTGTTCCCATAAATTCCCTCTAAGCTTTAGGGTTTGAAACAAATTTATCCTTCAGGTGATTTTGCCCGGATCATTAATACCCCTTTGGAAACTCTGGTGATGATCACTTCCGTCTCAGGGTCAATCCTTTCCAGCCCATCAGCTCCCGGATCCAACTGACACTTCATGATGGTTCCGGACCACTTTACCTCTC
>QIDN01000283.1 GCA_003229345.1 Nitrospirota bacterium
ACCTGAATCAATTCGGCATCCAGATTGAACAGCCCCCGCAACATCTGTCTCTCTAAGGACAGAGCAGAGTCCTCCACCCCGCCCAACTCCTGCATCAACTCGTCTTCAAGGGCGATATGCAGGGATCGGGTGCGCAACCGGCTCGCACTCCACATGGAAGCCGGGTATGCCTCAATGGAGTATACCCCCCGGTAATAGTCGACCAACCGCACTTTCAGCCGGTCCTCCGGGTGAAACTCCAACTGAGCCAGCAAATCCCGGATATCCCAGACGGTAAGGTTCAACGTGCTTTTTCCGGGCATCCACTGGTTCACTTTGATCTGGTAAGGAAAATGCTTTTCATGAGAGTACTGGTAATGATTGATGACCTCTTCAATGAAAAAAGATTGCCTCTTTTTGGGAATTTCGCGGCCGCGTGGATCCAAAAAGGTCAGCTCATCCTCTTCCAGATCGGGAGAGATAAAGGGCACCAGGTGGTGTCCGGGAATCATCCGCTGGTGTTGCAATTCCGCCTTCCCCAATTGTATTTCCAAGGGGATATGACCGATGCGATCCAGCACCGCCTGATACGGTAGGAAACTTTCACCGCTTACCTCGATCACATGGGAATGGTTTGTCAAAGTTTGTTTGAGATGGTCCAGCGTCGCAGGCGCAATGCGACGGCGCCAGCGGTTTTGAATGGCTTCGATATATTCATCGACCGAAAACGGTTCACGGGATTCACGAATCAGGTTTTCAGCCAGTGTTTGGAGTGTCAGTTTATGAGGCATGCAGGCGACCAACTCGGGTAAGATTAAAAGAAATGGGTGCTAAAAACGGGAACCGGTGTCCCCTCTGCCAGGTAGGTTTAACGGTGCGCCTGGAATCAGGCGTCGAGCTCTATCTGTCGGAATCTTAACATAAACCATTGGGGGCGCAAACCCTTTATTCCTCTTTGTAAAATATCCTTTTGAAGTTAGAAAGAGACTTGCTTTTATCCCGGCAACTCAGTAGATTGAGGGATAAAATCATCTCAAAAATTCCATGTTTTGATAAGGAGTTTGGCAATGGATAATAATCAGGACAACCAGAATCATCAACATAATATTGAAATCAGCTATCGCAAAATTTTCAGCCGCTTGAACACCCGCAAAAAATTCGTTATCCAATCGATTGAAGGCACAACCGTCACCGTCGAGCAGGATGAGGAAATCTGCGGACAAAAAGAACCGAGATTGTTTGTGTTGAACAGCGAAAAAGAGTTGGAAACATTTGTTACGCAGGAAAATCAGTTTGAACGAGATATCAAATCGCAGTTGTCCGGCGACAGCATGCCTTATCGTTAGTCCTTCCGACAATTGCGCTCAGGACTCATCGCTTGCCATTAACTGTCAGCAAGTTTCCCCCTCCGGGCAGGAGGCGCTAGAGGACAAATTTTTTGAGGACCAGGGCCGAGTTCTTGGACCCGAATGAAATGCAGTTGCTGATCGCCACCTGAACGGCCTGCTCCCGGCTTTCGTTGGCAATGTAGTCCATATCGCAATCCGGATCTGGATTCTCCATATTAATAGTCGGCGACAACACCCCGTCCCGCAATGAAAGCGCCGTAACCACCGCCCCCAATGCTCCCGAAGCGCCCTGGGGATGCCCCACCATCGATTTGGTCGAACTGACCGGCACCTTCATGGCATAGCCGTTCAACGCACCCTTAACCGCCAACGTCTCTATCTTGTCGTTGATCACCGTCGATGTGCCGTGGAAATTGATGTACTCAACCTCGTCCTCATTAATG
>QIDN01000079.1 GCA_003229345.1 Nitrospirota bacterium
TTTTGCCGCAACCGGGCGGGCCGTAAAACAGAAATCCCTTGGGCATGCGGTATTCCATCTTCTTCAGCATCTCTGCGTGCAGGATGGGATACTCAATGACCTTGCGGACTTCTTCGATGACTTTCTCTTGTCCACCGACCTGCTTCCAGGTGACGGGTACGTAGTCGTCCTCCACCAGCGATTTGGATTGGCGTTTGGGAAGGCGCTTCATGATGACCTTCTGTGTAGGATCGAGGATGACCTCGTCGCCTTCCTTGAAGGTTTCCTGTTCCAACTCGGTGCAGGGAATCACCATGGACTCCGCAGTGTTGGTGCCGCCGCCCACCATCCAATGACCGTCGTCCAGACGTGACACGATGCGGGAAATCGGACCTCTTTCGGGCCGGGGAAGTTTGGCGATGGCGACAAATCCTTCGTTGACCGCAACCTGATCGCCTACCTGCAATTCTCCGTCTTCGAGAATCTCGGGAGAAACGGCGGCCTGGTAATCGGTTCCGCCCACATTCAAGCGGTACAAGTCGTCTTGCCCCTTGCCGAGAATGGTCCCGATGCGATGGGCCGGCAGTTTGAGCTGGCGAATGGTTTCTTCCAGTGTTTTGATTTTGAGATTATACTGTTGAGCAGACTGCTGAGCCTGCAGAAGGGCATCGCGCAGATCGAATACCTTTTCCTGAAGATCCGGCCTATCCGCCGTTTCCTCCAGCATTTGGTCGATCAATTCTATAATATGGGTTGGGTCTCCCATGCGGCACCTTGTCGAGGGGTATTTACCAATTGTATGAATAATAAACTAAATAAATCAAGTCATTTCGCAGAGTTGGGAGGTTGGCCGGGCAGCCTGCAACCTGCATTTCAAGAATCTCCGGAAGGCAGTTGAAAGGGACACCCCGGCCCTGTAACATGAGGTTTAACTAACTCCTTGATTTCAAACAAAAATCGGTGGAAATTGGATTAGTTTTTAAATTACAATAACTTAAAAGGTTCAAATTTTTCAGGGAGAACTCTCAGCGGACCCCGCTCAAGAGACACATTTGCGGGTTCACCGAAACAAGCCATGTTCCGAGTCAATAACAAGCCAGTGATCGACAAGTGCATCGTCAGCTTCAGCCACAACTGTTACGAAAGCCGGAGCCTGGCGGACAAGTTCGCCTTGGAAAAAGCGCGGCGTGAAATCGCTCAAAAGAAAAAGGGTGTGAGCCATCTCATCCTGCGTGCCGAGGGTGATGCTATTGACCGGCTCAAGTTTTTGTTTCCGGTCCGAGGCATCCCCATCATGTGCTACGCCCTCGGCAACCTGTTGGTGTCGAGCCTGAAAGAAATTGTAGTGGTGGGTTCGACTGAGGTGAAGATCATCCTGGAACATTTTCTGAGTGTCGTCGATACACGCGGTAAGAAGGTGATGTTCGTCCATGAAGACCCGGACAACCTGATGTTGATCAACACCCTGATCCTCGGGCGCAACCAACTCTCCCTCGCCGCCAATGAACTGGTGCTGTTCCAACCGGGCGACCTGCCTTTCATGTACGATCTGGAAGGCGTGCTACGGGATAAGGACCTGAAGAGCCATAACCTGATTCTCTGGATGAATTCGCGCCAAGCCATGTTCCCGCATTTCAAGGAGAATCCCAACAGCGAATTCGTAGGTCGCAATTATCATTACCGGGTCATCGCCGAAAAATCCAAACAGCTTCACGATGTGAAGGAGCCCAACGTCTACCCCATCAATTTGTCGGCCATCGAGGACGATATTATTGAGCTGTTGCACCAAAC
>QIDN01000408.1 GCA_003229345.1 Nitrospirota bacterium
CTGACAAAGCTTTTTCTGCGCCTGGAACCGAAAAGCAAAAAAAGAGAAGGCTCGGTCCCCTTTTCAGCGGCTATCTATATTTACCTGATGCGCATCGTAGCGGGCCTACAGTTATTTCTGGCATATCGATCCGGTTGTCCTCCACTCACAATCCCTGATGCACCTGGTAGGTTTTAACGGCAGGGATATTCGAGAAGGAACCTGCGCCCGGGGAAACAAAAAATCTCAGCAAGCGAATCCCGGGGAAAAACAACCGGCTAAAATCAGAGGACCCGTCTGCCCGGAATTCATCTCCTCCTTTATCGTGGCTATTACAGGCGCCGCCCTGGAAAAACTTTTCAACGGGGTGATAAGAATCTTGGCGGCTCATTCCTTTTTCCCAAAAAAGATCCGCGCCATCCTGGATGCTTCGGAGATCCAATCCAGCGAAAAATGTAAGGGCCGCGGCAGGGTGAAAAAAGAGAAAGCCCCCTCCCTGCGGAACCGCAAAAGCCGCATTCGCAAAGTCTATGTGATCGTATTCGGCTTCAAGATATGGGTGGTCTGGGACCACGCCAGCCGACTTCCGCTGGCCATGCGTTTTGCCAGGATAAACGTTAACGACACCCAATTCGCCCAAGAAGTCATCGAGCAGGCTATAACCAATTTGGCGGGCCAGGCCGAAATCGTCTCTATCGCCCTTGACCGCGGCTTCACGGACGGAAAATTGTTATGGTGGCTCAACCAAAAGGGAATTATTTTCTACATGCCGGCCAAATCCGATATGAACGTGTACGAAGACGCCATTTCCCTGATCGAGGGCGGAGTGGTTGCTCAAAGGAAAAGAGAGCGCTATGTCGGCAGTGGCAGAAACAAAAAGACGGTGCTGGATCGTTGGGAGATCGTGGGAATCGAGGAGTTGACCTCCGCCGGTTTTTACGGTGAGCTTGGCAGCGGCAACCACGAAAACCGTAAAGATTTCGTTCCCAATCCCATCAACGCGGTGGTCGTTTTGCAAGACCCCTACAAAGAAAAAAATCCCGATTGCAAAACCATGGTGATCCTGACCAACGATTCGGTCAAAAAACCTTTGAAGGTCTATGATGGATACGATGATCGAAGCAAAATTGAAAACTCCTTGTTCCGGGAGGCGAAACAGGCCTGGTTTATCCAGCGGCCTCCCCGAAACACTATCGGCGGTTTTCGGGCTCATGCCTATCTCACTATTATTACCATGGCGCTCACCAGCGCCTTTCAAGCCTGGATGGAGCAGCAGGAAAAGTTGGAAAAAGGCGGACAGGATACCGGCATTCGTAAATTCCGGGAAAGGGTCAAAGAGGAAAACGGCAACAAGCTCATTATCTTCGATGAGGATCGTTACGCTATTTTCGATGCCTATGAGGTTCTTATTCTTGGCGGTCAGAATGTATTGATGCCCAGGGGAGTGCCGGAAAAAATCACCAAAAATGACATTCTGATCAAGTACGGAGCGCATTTAGAATAGTTCTCCCCCCACTGGCCAGGCCATTTTATTTCTCCCCGACAACATCTGTCTTCAGTATTATCCCATCCCGTTATCAATGGGCAATTACGCTTTTTCTCTTCTCCAAATCCCGGCAAAGAGCAAATCGCCATATAAGGTGTCGTTCTTCCCCAAATATTCCCAACCCCAATAAGAATTCCGAACCAACAGCAAGCGCTTGAACGACATCAGAATGACCTCCTACGCTTCTGCCTCGACATTTTCCTCCACTATATCAAATATCCAGTAGATTACGGGT
>QIDN01000147.1 GCA_003229345.1 Nitrospirota bacterium
TTATGATTTCAGAAGCCATAGGTCCTTAAGATGCTGAAAATTAGATTGTTTTACTTATATGGATGGGCGGATTATAGCACGGCTGGGGATTTTCTGGTTCAAAAATAGAAAACAGGCCGTAATTGGGGTTGTCTTTAATGGGTTAGTGGGCGGTGCGCCGCATCTCAATATTCATGAGCAATCCCAGCGCGAAAAAATTGGTGATCAGAGATGATCCTCCATAACTGAGGAGAGGCAAGGGAAGCCCTGTCACTGGGAAAATTCCAATGGTCATTCCAATATTGAAAATAATGTAAAAGCTCATGGAGGCCACGATGCCTAAAGACACAAAAAGGCCGAACCGATCCGCTGCCCGGAATGCAATATTCAATCCCTTCAGAATCAGAATCAGATACAAGGCCAATAAAACGAACACGCCGATAAACCCCAGTTCCTCTGCAAATACCGAAAAAATAAAATCAGTATGTTTTTCGGGCAGAAAATTAAGTCGGCTTTGGGTCCCCGCCATCAGGCCTTTTCCCCAGAACCCGCCGGAACCAACGGCAATTTTGGATTGAATGGTGTGGTAACCGGTTTTCAGCGGGTCCAGTTCAGGGTTGAACAGGGTCAGGATCCGGGTTTTCTGGTAGCCCTTGAGCAAAAACCAACCGAAGGGTGCCAGGATGACTCCGGTCCCGGCTAATCTCCAAAGGGTTTTTGGATTCAGCTCGATAGATATTACAAAAATAAAAAAAATAAATACGATGATCAACGCGGTACCCAAGTCCGGTTGCATGTAAATCAACCCGCCCAGAAGACCGGTCATTAGGGCGGGTATGATGAGGTCTCGCAGATCATACTTCCCGGCTGTCTTGCCAGGTTCAAAATACTTGGCCAATACCAGAATGAGAGAGAACTTGGCGAATTCTGAAACCTGCAGGGACCAGGGCCCCAGATGAATCCATCGCCGGGCACCGGAACTGATGGTTCCGAAGATCAGTACGTAAATCAAGGATAAGACGGTGAGGAGAAAAATGGGATAGGCATAACGGCTGAGAACCCGGTAATCCATAAAAAGGGCGAAGAGCATTGCCCCTAATCCGGCCATGATCCAATAGATCTGCCTGATGTAAAGATTCCGGTAAAACTCCTCCGGTCGGGCATGATTGGCGCTAAAAATAGTGACGACACCGATCATCGCCAAAGACAGGATCAGCAGGAAATACCACCAATTGAAATGCGTAAATAGTCTTCGGTCCAACATATCAACAAGTTATAGTACCACAGGTTTCCGGTGAACTCTTCAATACGGTTTATTCCAATTTAACAAGGCTTTATGGGTTTGCATAAAATCTAATCGTTAGACGCGGCGACTTTATTTTGTAAGCATTTGAGGAGCCTCTTTCAAAGTTATCCACAGTTTTTGCACAGAATTTGTGAAAAGTAATGAATTAATTTTCAAAGGCTTCCTCAGGCCGTCACTCACCAAGCCCTGCTGCGAGGTCTTTCCGTTTGATTGCCTGAAACTAAAGTATGAAATCGATGCTAAGTCCGGGATCTTCCCTGCTTTAGAGCGATTCAACCAGTGTGATTTTTGATTGAGTAGCATACCATTGCCCACTAAGGAGTTCCAAGGTGTCAAAATTTTGATCCCTAGTTTAGCCTTTAAATACTAAGCATGCGAAGGTTGCACTTCTAAGATCAATTAAAATTCGATAAAACCACTAAAAAAGTGAGAAAAACTGATCGCCAAAATTTTGTTACCTATTTTAAC
>QIDN01000396.1 GCA_003229345.1 Nitrospirota bacterium
GGCAGAGGGTCGCCCGGCCGCGGAAGTCATAATGACCGTGCTGCATGCGGGCGGTAAGTTCAACAATAATTCATACAAGGTTTCAGGTGGGCTCCACGGGGTCGGTGTTTCCGTCGTCAATGCACTGTCCGAGCACCTGATCCTTGAGATCAGTCGCGACGGTAAGATTTATCACCAGGAATATCGTCATGGAGAACCCAGCACGGAGCTTAAAACTACCGGCGTGACCGAAAACACCGGGACTGAAATCCGTTTCAAACCCAGTCAGGAAACCTTCAGCAACATTGAGTTTCATTACGAAATTCTGGCTAAAAGACTACGTGAACTTTCATTCCTGAATTCCGGTGTCAGAATTTGCCTGGTCGATGAAAGGACGGATAAAAGCGATATATTTCAATATGATGGTGGTATTCGTGCCTTTGTACAGCACCTTAATAAAAACAAATCACCCATCCATGAAAGCGTGTTGTATTTTGTTGTGGAGAAGAATGACTGTGTAGTTGAAGTTGCCATGCAGTGGAACGACTCCTACCAGGAAAATATTTTCTGCTTCACCAACAATATTCCCCAACGCGACGGCGGCTCCCACCTGGCCGGATTTCGGTCGGCGCTGACCCGTACGCTTAACCAGTACATGGACAGTAATGGGATTCTGCAAAAAGCCAAGGTCGATCCCAGTGGAGATGATGTTCGTGAAGGTTTAACCGCCGTCTTGTCGGTAAAAGTACCGGATCCAAAATTCTCGTCGCAGACCAAGGACAAGCTGGTTTCCTCGGAAATTAAACCGGTGGTCGAGAGCAGTGTGAGCCAAAAGCTCAGTGAATTTTTACTTGAATCACCGTCTGAAGCGCGTGTCATCACCGGCAAAATTATTGAGGCGGTTCGGGCTCGGGACGCCGCGCGAAAAGCGCGTGAAATGACGCGGCGTAAAACCGCCCTCGATGTTGCCGGCCTGCCCGGAAAGCTGGCTGATTGCCAGGAAAAGGATCCGGCAAAATCTGAGTTGTTTATTGTCGAGGGTGATTCCGCCGGCGGTTCAGCAAAACAGGGCAGAAACCGCAAGTTTCAAGCTATATTGCCGCTCAAAGGAAAAATTCTGAATGTGGAAAGAGCACGTTTTGACAAAATGCTTTCATCCATAGAAGTAGGCACATTAATCACGGCATTGGGTTGTGGCATTGGCCGGGAGGAGTACAACCCGGACAAGCTTCGTTATCACCGCATCGTTCTGATGACGGATGCGGATGTGGATGGTTCTCATATCCGTACCCTGTTACTGACATTCCTCTACCGGCAAATGCGTGAATTAATTGAACGTGGCCATGTCTATATAGCGCAACCACCTTTGTATAAGGTTAAACGGGGAAAAGCGGAGCGCTATGTTAAGGATGACAGTGAACTGGATGCTTATCTCATGCAATTGGCGCTGGATGGGTCGAGCATGGAGATTGGCGCCAGCGGGAAAGTTATAGAACGCACGACTTTAGAGTCCGTATCCCGGGATTACCTGGCGCTACAGGGGGTTATCAAGCGCCTGTCGAGACGCATACCGGCGGAATTTTTACGCACGATGACCACACTTCCCCACCTCGATCCAACAAATGACGCCATGGTGACGGATTGGATGGAACAGTTCAGGCAGGCGTTATTAGCCCAAAGCGCTGGGGCCACTTCCGCCAGTGTCGAGATTGATGAAGGTGATGTTAGCCGGAAAATAAACGTGCATGCCGTTATTCGTGGTGTAGAGCTG
>QIDN01000241.1 GCA_003229345.1 Nitrospirota bacterium
GGGATCACCTGCTCCAGGTCCGGCAGGTTGACCGGTTCATTGATCATGACCAAATCCCGGGCAAGCTCTATCGGCATCACTTTCCCATGGTAAGAATCTGCCACTGTTCCGGAGGCCTGGGTGGTGGATGGCTGGATGCGCGGCCTTGGTTTTGGCGCGGGGAACAGCCTGCGCCAGGCCTGGAAGATGGGGGTTAACTTCCTGGCGATGGGATGATTCTTACTTCCGATACCGATGTACAGGTAAGGCCAGCGCGCGTACAGGTAGCTGTGCAGGAAATCCCAGGGCACCTTTTTTTGTGCTTTCCAGGCATCCCGATAAAAATGATTGTCAGCGCTTGAAGTCGTAGAAATGGGTTCCCTATTCTCATTCATTGCGGTTCCTTCTCCTGCGGAATATGGATGCTTAGAAGCTCGCTGTGGCTCAACAATCAATCATGCTAGAGGGTCTTCTGCCGGCTGCAACTCATGGTTACCTGCATTGCAGATACCCAGATTTATCGATGCGTTCCAGAATAACCGTTGCCCATGTCCTGGCTCGCCCGATCTCTCCATCGTACAGGAGTCCCTCACGCCCTTGAACGTGGAATGTCTCCGGTCGTACAATGGATTTTCCGCCCAGTTTACGAAGCTTTTTTGGCAGCCCATCAAACACCGGGCGGACAACTTTCGGTAGGTTTATATTGTGGGTTGGGCTGCCCATGACCACCAAGTTTACGCCGTTTATATCCGCAAATTATCACCACCTGGAACAAAAACTATCTACCCTTCCATGAACCAGGTGATGTAGTCATCGATGTACTGGAAATTGGTCGTGTCCTGTTCAATCACTTCAAAACCCATCAGCGGTACGATGCCAACCGAATCACCGGCTTCCACGAGCATCAAAATTCCGAAGTTCTCATCGATACCTTTAATCCCCAGGACTTCGATCCGTTCGCCAGGCTCCAACTCCTCATAAATCAGGTATTCTGCAACTTCGGCCTCGAAGGGGAATTTCAAGTGCCGGCGCACATGGTTTTCCCATGCTTCAAGCACCGCGGTTTCATCATCCTCATCGATATCACCCAACACAGATTGGATGCGCTGTCCCTGCTCGCCAAGGTAATCCCAGGGGTACTGTTTGGAAATCCCCATGTAAACCACTTCCCGTTCTTCGGGTGTGTCTCTGGACTCGGCGGGGAGCAGTTCATCCTCCAGCAAATATATCCTATCCCATGCAAGACCTTGTTGTTCGCTCTGTTTAATGTAGGCAGGAGGAAGTTCTGAGAGGGTGATGCTGTCCCAAAGGATCAGCGCCAATGGGCCTTCGTCGCTATCGGAGAACTCCTCCACGCGACCCCGCCAGCCGCTTAGATCTGTGGGTGAATCTGGGGCGGTAACCTCGGGTTTCACAACCACTGAATCCCCAAGCTCCAGGCCGCCCTTGCCCTTACGGCGTTTGGGTTTGGCGGTGTCTGCGGCGGGCGGTGGGGCCTTTGCCAACCGCTCGCCCAGCCATTCGACCGCTCCGGGTGTGCGGCGCCAGTAATTGAGGTGATTGCCCGCATAGTCCACCGCTTCATTGTCGTCACCCAGGCCGATATAAGACGGCAGGCGATTTGGAATGCGCTTTGCCCCAGTGAGATAGTCGGGCACGAATCGGTTTTGACCCAACGCCTCACCTAACTTACGGTTCGCACTGGCACTCGCGCCGCTCTGGCGGAAGGCGAGCAGCGCCTGGGTATACAACCACACAGCAGAC
>QIDN01000293.1 GCA_003229345.1 Nitrospirota bacterium
GAATATTACTCCGCCAGCAGTGCCTTCCAAGCCAACCTCAATCTTACGGTATGGGGAGGATTTCTGATCCTGGCGGCGTGGCTGATCGGCACCTTGTCCGAAAAACTACAACTCGAGTTGAAACAAACCGAACGGCTCCGTGAAGACCTGGACCACGAACGGGAACTGTTGACCATCTCCAATCGCCAGTTGCGAAACTACAGTATCTGTCTGGAAGACCGGGTCGAGGAAAGAACCCGTGAATTAAAACGAAGCAACAAGGAACTGATGGATTTTGCTGCCATCGCTTCGCATGATCTGCAGGAACCTTTGCGCAAGGTCGTGATGTTCGGCGACCGGCTGGAAGAACATATTTCTAAAGAGGAAACCAAAAGCCGGGATTACCTGGATCGCTTGCGGAAATCTGCGCGCAGGATGCAGGGCTTTATCGAGGCTCTGTTGAAACTGTCCAGCGTCTCTTCCGGTGCCAAGCCCTTTGAACGCGTGGACATGCACCAACTGACTCTGGACGTGATTGATGACTTGGAGGCCCGGATCACCCATACAAAGGCTCTGGTGAAAGTCGACAAACAAAAGTTACCGACACTGGAAGCAGATCCCACACAGATGCGGCAGTTGATTCAAAACCTGATCGGCAACGCCCTCAAATATCATCACAAAGACGTCCCCCCGGCGGTGGAGATAACCAGCCGTCCGTTACGTGACGGGTTCTGGGAAATCATGGTCAAGGACAACGGAGTTGGCATCGAGGCCGACAAGATCAACCTGGTCTTTCACCCTTTTGAAAGAGCCAATAGCAGCACTCTATTTGAAGGCACTGGCATGGGACTCGCCATCTGCAAAAAAATCGTGGATCGCCATGGCGGATCTATTCACGTAGTCAGCCAGCCCGGCAAAGGCACCTCGTTTATCGTCCTCCTTCCAGAAAAAAATATAGAAAGAAGAAGCAATCCGGCAACTCCACTAGAATCCAGCGCCGTTTAATTAAACTGATCCCCCCCCTCGATTCATCAGAGCCTGCAAAAAAATTCATTGCAGGAACAAACCATCCCCACCATCCTTCGATGGATTCATGGCAACAAAATATTTATGATATAAATCCTGATCCGGAGCTTTTCAGGTTTTTGGAGGGGATGAAGACTTCCTTGCCGGACCAGGGTTCCACTTGGCCAATGCCGTGGCAGGAGATGCCGTATTCTTTGCAGATGGAGTGGACCTTATCGGCGTCGTTGGCATGGTCGACGATCACGCAGAAGCCGGTGCCCATGTTGAACACTTCGTACATCTCCGCATCGCTGATTCCGCCTATTTCCTGAATCAACTCGTACACCGGTAGCGGGTCGGGCAAAGGGTCGATCACGAAACGGATGTTATCCGTCTGTACGCGGGTGAGATTGGTGAGGCCGCCGCCCGTAATATGCACCATGGCACGCATATCAATCCCCGCTTCCAGCATGGCCATTACCGGCTGAACGTAAATTTTTGTCGGCTCCAGCAGCTCCGCGCCGAGCGTACGGCCCAGGGATTCTTCGTACTGGTTGACCTTTTCTTTTTGCTCTTCCAACGTTTCGCCCAACAAAACTTTACGAGCCAGAGTTAAACCGTTCGAATGCACTCCACTGGCGGCGAGTCCAAGAATCAGGTTACCGGGTTTTATATTCTGGCCGGTGTTGATTTGATCGAGTTTCACATGGCCGATGGCGGCACCGATGAGATCGATGCCGGTGATGATCTCCTTCAC
>QIDN01000230.1 GCA_003229345.1 Nitrospirota bacterium
TTGTTCACGCAGCCGAACGATGCAGCCGGCGGCATGCAATGACAGAGTCCGGGTATCAAAAAAGTGGTTCACCTGGAGAACGCCGGCATCGAGCAGGCTCTCCGGCAGGCCCAGGTAAGCAATGAGTTGCTTGAATGCCCCGGCGTTGTCAACAGCAAACTTAAATTCGATTTCCCGTGTTTTGAGACTTGAAGAAGCAGTGGACATCAGTGGCTACATCGGTATCCAGGACGAACTGGGGATGGCGTTATGACAAAGCCTCTTCAATTCGTCGGCAACAGGTTTTGAGGATTTCAATTCTGCCCACTCTCTTGTCGTTGCCCGGCACCAGTGTCCAGGGCGCATATTCCGTACTGGTATGCGTAACCATATCATTGATAGCCGTCGTGTAATCATCCCACCGCTCTCTGTTTCTCCAGTCTTCATCGGTAATTTTATGGGCTTTCCAGGGAATTTTTTCACGCTCCTTGAATCGCCGCAGTTGCTCATCCTTGCTGATATGGACCCAGAATTTGGTAATGATTATTCCCTGATCGAATAACTGTTCCTCGAAATCGTTGATTTCCAGATAGGCGCGCTGCCACTCATCTTCCCTGGCGAACTTCTCAACACGTTCGACCAGCACCCGGCCATACCATGATCGGTCATAGATAGTGACATGGCCTGATCGGGGTAAATGACGCCAGAATCGCCATAAATAATGATGGGCTTTCTCCTCATCAGTCGGTGAGGCGATGGATATGACCTTATAGTTGCGGGCATCCATGGCCGCGGTCAGCCGGCGGATCCCACCGCCTTTCCCCGCTGCATCCCAGCCTTCAAACACCGCGATGCTGGAACGCCGCTTCTGCTTCGCGGCCCAGGCCAGCTTGTAGTACTGTCGCTGGTATTTTGCCAGTCGGTTTTTATATTCTTTCTCGGATAATTCCTGACTGAGATCGACGTGGTCGAGAATCGTAATGGATTCGCCGGGCGTCACATCGATCTTGGTTTCTGTGACGGGTGGCTCGATATTCGGCTGGTTCTTTCCGAGTCCCTGTTCGATGGTATTTAACAGGATGCGGCCCACCGTAATATCGCGGTACCGCCGGTCGCTTGCCTCGATCAGATGCCATGGGCAAATACCCTGATCGGTCAGTCGTATGGCATGTTCTGATGCGCGGGAAAACTTATCGTAACGTTTCGAAAATTTCTTCAACAGCGGAGTGAATTTTCCGTCCTTGTTTTCCTTCGCGAGTTGCTTTTTCTGGTCTTTCTTTGATAAATGAAACCAGAATTTCACAATCAGTGCATTATCTTCCGTCAACATGCGTTCAAATTTATTGATGCGCCGCAGTTGCTGTTCGTATTCCGCCGAATTCTGATTGCCGAACACAAAATTAATGATGGGCTGGGTATACCAGGAGCCAAACATGATCCCGATACTTCCTCGTGCCGGGATACAGCGCCAGAACTTCCAGAATGCCGGGCGTTCCCGTTCTTCATCAGTTTCATCACTGAAGGCGTGTGTTTCAATGCCCCGGGTATCGAGCCACGCATTCAGTCGATTGACAACAGCGCCCTTGCCGGCGCCTTCCACCCCCGAGACAATAATAATCACCGGAATGTCTGACTGACGTAGTTCTCGCTGCACCTCCAGTAAGCGGGTATGGAGGTGAGGTTCCTCGCCGGCAAATTCCTGTTTGGAAATTTTGCGGCCCAGTTCGACGGCTTCAAACATGGTTAAATACCTGGTTG
>QIDN01000360.1 GCA_003229345.1 Nitrospirota bacterium
GCCAACCGCAATACTCGGTAACTTTCTGATTCGCAACAAGCATCTCCTTTGAGGGTGCGGTGTTGAAAACCCCCATCATTTGATATATTCTTTTAAATGTAAGGTATAACTTCAATCGAATAAACTCTCTTTCGTGCTTTTGGCAAGAGGCGCCACCATGAGTATCGACGTGCCATGACGGATCTATACCACTCCAACCGGACACAGGCGGAAAAATACTTCCAGAAGGTTCAGGCCTCTCTGGACCCGCTCATCCAAACCGAAGCATTGCCTCCCTTTGATGAAGACAAACCCCAGGCATTTTATCTGGAATTTAAAAAGAAGATCGCACCCTGGGTCGAGCAGGAAACCGAACGCCAGCACAAAGAGCTGGAGCGTTCGGACAACAGCCATCTGCTACTTCTGAAGCGCACCGCCCTGGTGGATGCGGTGGTGATCGCCAGTTACCGTACGGCGTTAGGCTTGTTCAATCGCAACCGGGAAACTCCTTTGAAGGAAAACGATATTTCCGTCGCCATCGTGGCGCGCGGAGGTTACGGTCGGGAGGAAATGTACTTCAGCTCGGACGTCGATCTCCAAATGGTTCTGCGTTCGGAAGCCCCGGAAGCCGAAAAAGAAGACGGCCGCCAGGTCATCCACTATTTCGAATACCTCTTTGTCTTTCAGAATATTTTTCCCACCTCAAGCAGTGCCGGATTTTCTGAGATCGATACGGAAGACCCGACTTTCGATGAGCACCTGCGGGCTTCTTTCCACTCCCTGCTGGAGCACCGGTTCGTCGCGGGAAATCCAGCGGTGTACAACGAATTTAAAAGCTCCATCAAAACCGCCAGCCTGATTCAAAAAGAACAAATACTGAAGGAATGCTTCCAGCACAAAACTTATTTTGAAATCCAGAACACGGTGTTCCAGCAGGAACCCAACATCAAGGAAGAATTACGGCGCCTGTACTGGGCCACGAGCCTGGTCCGCATCCGCGAATCGTTTGAAAAAATCAACCAGTTTGAACTGCTTTCCGAATTACACGCCGCAAAGAAATTGAGTACGCCGGCTTTCAAGAACATGCAAAATGCTCTCAATTTTCTATCGCGCATTCGGATGTTCCTCCATTGCCTGCAGAAGGGGTCCCAAAAAGATGTCATGCGATTCGAAGTCAGAGACAAGATAGCCGAATCGATGGGATTCAAAAAAAAGGTGAATGAGTTTTTTCAGGAATATTTTTTCAACGCGGTGCTTCCCATGAAACGGAATTGCCGCAACCTGTTCTGGGAAACGGTCACCTTCGCGACGGATGAAAAAGTTAAAAAATTATCCGAAAACTTTGTCCTGAACTCCGAGAATCAGATCATCTTTGCCGAGGGACACGAAGACTTTCAATGGAACTCCCCGATTGAAATGTTCCACCTGTTCGTTCTGGTTGCGCGCAAAAATTATTTTATATCGTATCCCGTCATCCGCTCCATCGAAGCCAATACCAACCGGTTGACCCCTATCTTTCAAAGCGGATCGGAACCGGGAAAGGCCGAGGAATACTTCCGAAGCATGATCCGGAGTAAATACTTTGCCAAGGCCCTTCGTTACCTCCACGAATTTGGCCTGCTGGATTCCTTCTTCATTCCAGAATTCAAAAACCTCGCTGGGTTGTTGCAGGACATTTACGTGCACATGTTTCCAACGGATATTCATATCCTGGCCTCGCTTGATGCACTCAACCTTATCGAAACCGACCCGGAG
>QIDN01000389.1 GCA_003229345.1 Nitrospirota bacterium
GACATCGCGTTGGCCGTAGGCTACGAGAAGATGTCCGAAGTCGACACCTTCCAGGGTAATGAATTTATCGCGCATGCGTCCTGCACGGTGACCGACCTTCCGCAAGGGGGTTTTTATCCTCTTTATTATGCGGCGATGGCCCAGGCTTATATGGATACCTTTATCGGCCACACCGTTTCCGCGGAGGAGTTGCGGGACGCCTTCGACAAAATCGCCGTCCTCATGCGCAACAATGCGCAATACAACCGCCGGGCCCAAACCTGCCGCGAAAACCCTTATGCCACCCCCACCACCAGCGGATTCATCGGAGTAGACAACGTTCCCAAATCAGGCATCGTAGCTACGCCCTCCTACCGGTTGGATTGCTGCCTGATGACCGACGGCGCCTCCGCCGTGATCGTGGCTTCGGAAGATTTGGCCAGGGAGCTTACCGACCAGCCGATACTTGTGACGGGTGTGGGTAACGGCACCGACTGCATGCGTACCGGGGAACGTCCCCGAACGATCGGGGGTTTGATCAAGGAAGATTTACTGCTACCCCATGAGTTGGCGGACCCTGAGCTGGTGGAACATTACAAAACGCTCGAGTATCCGGGCTTGCATTCCTTCCGGGCAGGACGCTGGGCGGCCAAGAAAGCTTACGCGATGGCGGGCATCACGGAAAATCCCATGGAGTATTTTGACTTGATCGAAATTCATGATGCGTTTGTCATCAGCGTCATTCAAACGATGGAGGATTTGGGTATGATCCCCTACGGGCATGCCAGCTCTCTGTTTACCGCCCTGCCGTTGGACAAGCAGGGACAGGTTCCGATCAACCCCAAAATCGGCGGAAAAAACGGAGTGTATGTGAACCCCTCCGGAGGATTGATCGGACAGATGCATGCCGTCGGCGCCACCGGCAATACTCAGGCGGTGGATGTGATCTGGCAGATGAAGGGGATGATTGAGGAAAAATACGGTCACCCGGAACTGCAAATCCCTAAGGTGGAAAAAGCGCTGTTTCACAGTCACGCCGGAACCGGCAGCGATATTACGGTAACCACAGTAGAGAAAGGGTGGTAACGTTGCCAGTCAAAGACACTTTTTTGAATCCCGAAGACAAAAGTTACAAGCCATCGCGCCATCCCGAACATTTGGTGGTGGTCGAACGAGAGGCGACCCTTCGATATAAAAAAAGCTATGGCGGCATGTCTCCCTATTTCCAAGGTATCATGGAAAAAGAAAAGGCGGTGTTGCGCTATACGGTATGTTCCAACCAGGACGGACATGACGAACAACGAGTGCTTCGGTTTCAGGTGCCGCGGATGGATTGTCCGGAGTGCTATGAGAAAACCGCCTGGGAAAGTCTGCCGGGCGAAACCCGGTTCACTGTGGAAACCAAATCGACGGCGGTGAATCTGGCGGGTATCAGTTTTATGGATCAATTGCCGGTGACGGTCGCCTGGGTCCAGGCGGTCCTTCCCGAAGGGATTGAGTTGGACACGTTGACTGCCGGCATGGTGAGCCTCGAAGATTACAACACATTGGTCAAGGGGGATGAGTTGAGACCGGTGTTCCGGAAAGCGCCCCGGGCGTCCGCCAGCGATGTTATGTGGGTGCGAAGTGGCACCCTGGGCCGGGATTTACCGGAAGGCTATATCCCCAGCAACCGTTACAAAATTTAAAGGGAAGTTTGAGCATGGACGAACAGAAAATTGCAGTGGTCGGCGCCGGAACCATGGGTCGGGGC
>QIDN01000288.1 GCA_003229345.1 Nitrospirota bacterium
GAGAGCGCTTTTGTGAGCAAGACAATTAATTACCGTAGGATTGTCCTCCTGTTTATCCTATTCATCGGCCAAAATATCGTGGCCGATGAGCTCATTATGCAGGACGGTTCTCGATTGATTGGAAAGGTGGTGAGAAAAGAGAGCCATATCCTCGTGTTCGAGACTAGCTTCGCGGGCAGGATCAACGTTAAATGGGACCAGATCAGCGAACTGCGTACCGACGAACCTGCCACTGTATTGTTAAGTAATGATGATGTCATCAAAGTTCGTGTATTTAAGAATACCGAAGAGAACACGGTGGTGGAGCAGGAGCCCGGCGAGCCCATGCGGACATTGACGCCATCGGAACTGGCGTTCATCAATCCTGCGGCGTGGCGCCTAGGAGAAGGTTTCAGGTTCACAGGGCGCGTGAATCTTGCCATGGAGTATGACCGCGGTAATACGGAAACCGATGAAATCGACCTGGATGGAAACTTGCTTTGGCGGCGCAAGCACGACCGGTTCAGTTTCTATGGTGAGCTGCAAAACGACACGAACAGAGGTGAAACAACCAAAGAAGAGTGGCTGACCCGCAGCAAGTACGACTACTTCTTTAAGGATCAGTGGTATTACGGTGCCTATCTGGGCCTGGAGCATGATAAGTTTACGGACGTGGATCTCCGCGCGGTGATTGGCCCCCATATCGGACACCAGTTCTTTGAGGGTGACGTTATGAATCTCGAAGCCGATCTTGGAATCACGCGGGTGCGTGAAGAGCTTATTGTAAACCCCGACGACAACTATTGGGCGACGGGCTGGTCCATTAAATTCGATCGGTTTCTATTCGGGGATTTCACACAGTTCTATCACCGGCACGCTGGATTATGGAACCTCGGCGATACCAATGACCTTGTATTACAATCATGGACCGGCTTTCGTTTCCCACTCAAGTTGGGTTTTGTGGCCAGCACGGAATTGCAGGCGGACTACGACGGTGGTGTTCCGGATGATGTGGACGAGGTCGACACCACATTTCGCTTCAAGATCGGGTATCAGTGGTAACTACTTGCGTTGTGATTGCTCATGAACGAAGCCGATAAACAACAAGTCGTCGGAGGTATGATCAACCCATGACCACCGGAATACGAGAATTTCTAAAGCTGGAAAGCGCCGCCGGTATCCTGCTGATACTGAGCTCGATCGCCGCGCTGATTCTGGCGAATTCCCCACTGTCCGCCTTTTACTACCAGTTTCTGGATATCCCGGTCCATGTCCGTATCGGGGCCTTTGAAATTGCCAAGCCCTCGTTGTTGTGGATCAACGATGGCCTGATGGCGATCTTTTTCTTTTTGATCGGTCTAGAACTGAAAAGAGAGTTTGTTGAGGGGGAACTCTCCGATCTCCATAAAGTGAGCCTGCCGGCGCTGGGCGCTGTCGGCGGCATGTTGGTGCCCGCCGCGGTATACCTAACTATAAATAGGGGCGATGCACTGGCCACCAGCGGCTGGGCCATTCCCGCCGCCACGGACATCGCCTTTGCCTTGGGTATCCTGGCGCTGCTTGGCAAGAGGGTGCCGAGCCAGTTAAAGATCTTTCTGGTTTCCCTGGCGATTTTCGACGATGTTGGGGCGATTGTGATTATTGCCCTGTTTTATACCAACGGGCTGTCCGTAACGGCATTGTTTAGCGCGCTTGCCTGTGTCGTGGTTTTGGCATTTTTAAACCGGCGTGGCGTCATGCGTATAAG
>QIDN01000063.1 GCA_003229345.1 Nitrospirota bacterium
TCGACCACTGGCGCCTTGAGTCGTTTGACCAGGTCCTCTTTATCACCATTGGCCGTGATGGTCAGACATTGTGTCGGGCAGATATCCAGGCAGGCGTCGCACTCGATGCACAGGGAATCGATGAAAACGGTCTGTATGTCACAATTCAGACAGCGCTCGACTTCCTGCGCGGCCTGCTCGGCATCAAAACCGAGTTCAACTTCTTTACCCAGTTCGCTGAACCTCACATCCAGTGGCACGTGCATCATTTTGCGCCGCGCCGCCGGATCAAAGCTGTTGGAGTAGCTCCATTCGTGCATGCCCATCTTCAGGCTACTCAGCTTGAGCCCGTTTGGCAGGCGGTCGGTCAGTGACTCACCCTGGCAATGGAGATGAATGGAGATGGCTGCCTGGTGGCCGTGTTCGACGGCCCAAATAATATTTTTAGGGCCAAAGGCGGCGTCGCCGCCGAAGAACACACCCCTGCGGCTGGACTGAAAAGTTACTTCATCAACCACCGGTTCTTCCCACGGGTTGAACTCAATGCCGAGATCACGTTCGATCCAGGGAAAAGCGTTTTCCTGGCCAATCGCCAACACCACATCGTCGCAGGGTACGAATTCCTCGCCAATGACATCCTGATCCTGGATGCGCCCGTTCTCAATGGTGTATTCCATCAGTTCAAAGGTCATGCCCTTGAGTTTTCCGTCCTTGACCACGAATTCCTTCGGCGAGTGGTTAACGATGATCTCGACGTTTTCTTCCTCGGCGTCTTCAAGTTCCCACACGGATGCCTTGAAAAACTCCCGCGGTTTGCGCGCCATGACCTTGACGTTTTTGGCGCCCAGGCGTAACGAGGTACGGCAGCAGTCCATGGCGGTGTTGCCCACGCCGATGATCAGCACGTTTTTGCCGATGGAATCGATGTGCTCGAAGGCAACAGACTCCAGCCAGTCGATGCCGATATGAATATTCTCCGTGTCGTAGCGGCCCGGCAGTTTGAGTTCCTTGCCACGGGGTGCGCCGGAGCCGACGAAGACCGCATCAAAGCCCTGGTCCAGCAGTTTTTTCATGCTCTCGATGCGATGGTTGTAGTGAACCTCTACACCCATGTCGACGATGTAAGCAATTTCCTCGCTCAACACTTCGATCGGCAGACGGAAAGCCGGGATGTTGTAGCGCATCAAGCCGCCGGCTACTGCTTGTGCCTCGAAAATCGTGCACTCGTAACCCAGCGGCATCAGGTCGTTGGCCACCGCCAGTGAGGCGCAGCCGGCGCCAATCAGGGCGACTTTTTTACCATTTTTTTCTTTTGGGGCCGCCGGCAGGCGGTCCGTAATGTCCCCGCGGTGATCCGCGGCGACACGTTTCAAGCGGCAAATGGCAACCGGCTTTTCACCCATCCTGCCGCGCCTGCAGGCGGGTTCACAGGGCCGGTCGCAAACCCGCCCGAGGATGCCCGGAAAAATATTGCTTTCCCGGTTGACCATGTAGGCATCGTCAAAACGGCCCTGGGCTATCAGCCTGATGTATTCGGGCACATCGGTGTGTGCGGGACAGCCCCACTGGCAGTCCACCACCTGATGAAAATATTCCGGATTGGAAGTGTCGGTGCGTTTCATTGTTTGACTGAGGCAATCCCTTAGCCCGGCGCTTTGCCCCGGGCTTTCGCGCAAGCATACCCGTTTTGTTTCTCATTCGCATCATGCTTTTGCACCAGTCGCCGCAAAACCACCCGACTTGCAG
>QIDN01000222.1 GCA_003229345.1 Nitrospirota bacterium
GACGCAAATTTATGGACCCCTCGGTAAAAGCAAATCTTGAAGAGATAAACCAGCTCTCTCAACAACTGAATAGCTCTCTTTATCTCATCGGCGGGACAATTCGCGATCACCTCCTCGGAAAACCCTGCATGGACTACGATTTCACGTCCCCGCAAGCCCCAGAAACCGCCCGCCAGTGGGCACAGAAGATTCAGCGGGTGCTGGTACCTCTGGACGAAACGCCCGGTCACGAAACCTACCGGGTGGTTTTGGAACGTGACTTGTGTTTCGATTTCACCACTCTTCAGGGTCGGACGATCGAAGAGGATTTATCCCAACGGGATTTCACGATCAACGCCATGGCTATCTCCCTGCAGGATTTCATTGAGGAAAAAGAAAATCTAATCGATCCTTTTAATGGACAAGACGATCTTCGCAATCAAATCGTCCGGGTACTTCCGGGCCAGACATTTGAGGAAGATCCACTGCGACTGCTCCGCGCGTTCCGTTTTGCCAGTACGCTGGGATTCGATATCGAACCGCAAACCCTCGTACAAATTGAAACTCATCGAACCCAACTCAATCAAGTTGCTCAAGAGAGGATCACCTACGAGCTTCTCCTTTTATTGGGAGCTCCCCGGTCTCGGCTCAACCTGATGGATCAAACCGGATTACTCGAAGTTCTATTCCCAAGTATTGCAGAATTAAAGACCAAACCGGGAGATCAACCCGGCACGACCCTGTGGACCGACACCCGCAATGTCTTCGCAGAACTGGAAAGCATCCTCCTTCAACCGGATCATTTTTTAGAACAGCACGCCCAACGGATTAAGGATTATATTTTTAAAAATAACCACTATCCCTTATTAAAATGGTCCGCCTTGATTCGTCTTTTGACGGCAGCTCCGGCCTTCGAAGTCACTGATTTCCTCAGAGAGTTTCGGCTGAGCAATTCCGACATTCAATTTACCGAACGAACCCTTAAATTTTCCAAGATCGCGCTTTCGGAAGCCCGCAGTGCCGCCGGCGGTTTCAAAGAAGATTCAACCGTTTATCAATTCATCCATCGAAGTGGCAATGAACTGATTTCTTCGTTATTACTATCCTTTGCCATCCGACTGGGAGATCAGGAGGACATCAAATTTTTTATCCCCTTAATCAATCGAGTCCTCGATTTTTACGTTGAGACTTATATACCGGCCCGAGGCCGCCCCGCTCTTTTGGACGGCGATGTCTTGAAAAGTAAATTCGATCTGAAACCCTCGCCTCTGTTTAAATCGATTCTCGATAAAGTGGAAGAGGCGCGGGTGTTGGGAGCGATTCAAACGAATGAAGAAGCCGAACAATTAGCCAGGAAACTGATCACATCCCAGGTGGAGTTGACTGAATGACCGTCCATTACAAAAACGCACAGTGGAATAACAAAAAAGTAATCATTGGTGAATCGAAGCTGAATTCCGATCAACCTCCACGCCTGTTGATCGGTTTTCATGGAGCGGACTCCACGCCAGAGAACATGCTGATCCACGGCAACAAGCTGAAACTAAGTAATACGGTCTTTGTTTATCCCGAGGGACCGACCGATGCCGGTGATGGCCTTTGGAGTTGGTGGAAAGACGGACCGCGCCAGAAGGAGGCGGTCACTCATTTTCTGGATTACACCACTCAGATGGTCTACGAAGCGCACCGCCATCTGAAAGAGTTGACGGATCATGGCCCAAAAATCTGTATGTGGGGATTTTC
>QIDN01000383.1 GCA_003229345.1 Nitrospirota bacterium
GCAGCCAAGTCTCATACCGGATCAAGATCGCGGTGGTGAAAAGGGGACGGAGGGATTAAATTTTAAACAATTTCAAGAACCGCCTAAATTTTAATCCCTCTTTTCCAGGATAAACCGCTGTGAGTTTTGAAAACGGCTCTGCTGTCCCCGGATTAGCCCTCAGAATGGAAACTCCCGCTCGCAGAGCTGGATCGTGATCCACTTTACTTCGGTCATCTCCTCGATGGAATATTTACCACCCTCGCGTCCAAAACCGCTGTCCTTGACGCCGCCGAATGGCACATGCGGTTCATCGGAGATGGTGCAATCGTTGATGTGGACCATGCCGGACTCGAGGCGGAGTGAAAGATCGAAAGCTTTTTGCAGATCGTTGGTGATCACCGCCGCGGACAGCCCGTAGCTCGTATCGTTTGCAATCGCCAGCGCTTCCTCTGAATCACGCGCGGGGATAATCGAAACTACCGGACCAAAAGTTTCTTCATGATAAATCCGCATGTCAGGGGTAACGCCGGTCAACACGGTTGGTTCGTAGAACCTCCCGTCATGCGAACCACCCAGTATCACCTCCGCGCCCTTGGCTTTGGCATCGGCGATATGGCCGTCGATGAATTCACACTGCTGGGGGCGAATCAGCGGTCCGACGACGGTATCCGGATCGCGGGGATCACCCACTTTGACGGAACGGATTTTCTCCACGAAGCGCTGGCAGAATTCCTCGAATACGGGCTCCTCTACGATGACCTTGGAACTGGCCATGCAAACCTGCCCTTGATGCAGCAGGATGCCGAAGGCAGCGGCGTCTACGGCGTAGCTTAGTTTGGAGTCCTTGAGTATGATCAATGGGCTCTTGCCGCCCATCTCAAGGGTAAATTTTTTCAAATGCCTGGCCGCTTCCACCGCCAGAAACTTTCCGGTCTTGGAAGAACCGGTGAAGGTAATCATGCGTACCCGCGGGTCAGCCATGATTTTTGCCCCGATCTGGGCGGGGACTCCCGGAATCACATTCAAAACCCCCGCCGGCAATTCAGCCTCCTCGAACAGTTCGGCAATCTTCAACCCGGACACCGGCGTTTCCTCGGAAGGTTTCAGGATGAAGGTATTGCCCGCGGATAGCGCGAACGCGATTTTTTTCATCGACAACAGGAACGGAGAATTGAACGGTGCAATACCGGCAATCACGCCCAGGGGGCGGCGTACCGACATGGACAACTGCCCCGGCATCGAAGTGGGCATGGTCTCACCGAATACATGGCGCACGTCACCGGCAGTGCTGCGCAGCAAATCGAGCACGTACTCGATCTCCCACAGCGCTTTATTGAAGGCCGAGCCGCATTCTTCGATCAGGGAATCCCTTATTTCCGGTTTGCGGGCCTCAATTACCTGCGCAGTGCGCAGCAGCAGCGACTCACGCTCAGCGACCATTGACGATCCCCAGGTGCGGGTCGCGCGATGCGCCGCGGTGATGGCCCGTTCTATATCGGCATCGCCCGCCGGCTGGACCCTGGCAAATACTTCTCCAGTGGCGGGATTGAAGTCATCCGCGACAGCGTCAGAGGATGAATCCACCCACTGGCCGTCGATAAACAATTTGTAAATCGGGATACCGTCCACCATTTCAAACGATGAGGACGATGCCGATGTGGGTTCTTTGGTGGATGCAAGTGCCATATCTAACCTCCTTTCAAATCAATCGGTATCAAATCCGGTCGTTCGGGGGCAG
>QIDN01000130.1 GCA_003229345.1 Nitrospirota bacterium
GCTCCCCCTCCGGGGCGGCGAATCGCCGCTGATAATTTTTAAAATCTTACAGTTGCGCCCAAGGTTTAACGATGACCGTTAATGGTCAGCCCGTTCCCTCTCCCGGTAGGGAGGAGGCACAGCGGAAGCCGACGTAGTGGTAGCGGTAGATGGGATTGCTCAGGATGCGGTGGCTGGAGCGTTGGCTGATGGCATTATTGCGCCACGATCCGCCGCGCTGAACTTTGCCGTCGAGCTCGTGATCGCTCGCCGTCCATTCCCATACATTGCCTGACATATCGTACAGCCCGAAGGCATTCGGTTTTTTTTCACCAATCGGATGGGTCTGCTTGTTTGAATTTCCTTTGTACCAGGCGTAGGCGTCGTCCATCGCGTCTCCCCAATAATAGGCGGAGGCAGACCCGCCGCGCGCGGCGTGCTCCCATTCCCATTCCGTAGGCAGACGTTTGCCGATCTTGCGGCAGTAAGCGTTGGCATGGTCCCAGGTCACTTTTTCTACCGGACGGTTGCTTCCCTTGAAAAAGGAGGGATTGCTCCCTGTTGCATTTTCATATTGTTCCTGGGTGACTTCATACCGGTCGATGAAAAAGGCATCGATTGAGATTTTCTTTTTGCCTTTATTCAGCACCAATATTCCGGTGGGTATCCGTACCATCCCGGACCCCTGCAAGGGAGCCGCAATGGCGACGGCAATGTTCAATAGATAAAAGAAAAGCAGGGATGCAATTGATAGCGATAGTAAGGAAAAGAAGGAAAAGACTGGAGGTGGTTTCAAGGGTGTCTCCAACAAGTCATTGGAGGATTTAAAGCGGAAGACAACTGTTATTCATTTCCCAGGCCGTGGATATCGTCGTGGTAAATTTCATCGAGGGCGGAATGTTCTTCGGAGGGTACTACAGTCTTATCGAGATCCGGCAGATCGAGCTTGGCCCATTCTTTCTTCATCTGTTTTTTACTTTTGAAAGCCACCGGGCGTTTTTGCGGAGGCGGGGTTCCCTGTTCTTTCATTCCCATTACTCCTAAATGCAGGTTCTATTATTCTGACCAGAATGTCCCCTGATGGCAATGAAAAATTTAGGGCGCCAGGAGTGTCCGATGGATCCCAGTGGTCATTACATCCAGCCAAAGGTATCGGGAGATCGTGTCCGGCTTCCCATAAACGCAAAGAGGGGTACCAGCACCAGACAGATCTGACTGAAGATATCGCCGTAGGTCGAATAAAATCCGGGTTTTGAAGTCTGTGGATGAATTTGGGCGATGATCCAGTCCTCCTTAAAAATTTCGGTGGCCTCGAGGATTCTACCGTAAGCGTCCACCGAGCCGGTGATTCCGGTATTGGCGGCGCGTACAATGGGTACACGGTTTTCGACCGCCCGCAGGGCGACCATGCTCATGTGCTGATACGAAGCGGCACTCTTACCGAACCAGGCGTCGTTGGTGATGTTGACCAGATAGCCTGCGCCCTGTTTTACGGGTTGGCGGACCAGATCCGGAAATATGATTTCAAAACATATGGACACGGCAAATCCGTGATCCCCCAGTTGAAATACTTTAGCTTCTTCGCCGCGCTCGAAATCTCCAATGTTCGCCACCATTTTGTCGATAAAGAACAGGATGGAACGGAAGGGAACAAACTCACCGAACGGCACCAGGTGAATTTTATCGTAACGCCCCAGCTGTACTCCATGATCGGAAAGAAAAGACGCGATGTTAGTCAGC
>QIDN01000320.1 GCA_003229345.1 Nitrospirota bacterium
ACCCAGGGGGCCCTGTATTTGGCCGGTTCCAAGGTATTGGCCCGCCTTCAATTCCTTCGCATGTGGGGTAACGAGATCGGTGAAAAAGGGGTGGGCGCCCTCAAAAGCAAACTGAAGCAAATCAAAAATCCACTTTATCCCTCAGCTGCCAGTGACTAACGTGACCGAAAAAAACTTGTCCGAAATAGCCTCAGACGCTAAGGCGGCGGCCCTGGTTCTTTCCCGACTGGATACGGAAACCAAAAACCGGGTATTGCAGGGAATGGCAACGCAGATCGAAAACCATTGCGACGAGATTCTCGAAGCCAACCGTCAGGACTTGGAGTTCGCAAAAAAAGAGAACATCCCCAGTCCGCTCGTAGCCCGGCTGGCAGTGGATGAAACCAAGGTTCTGGGAATGGCCCAGGGCATCCGCAGTGTGGCCGAACTGTCCGATCCCGTGGGACAAAAACAGGAGGCGATGGAGCTGGACGCTGGATTGGAATTGACCCGCGTTTCCTGTCCCATTGGAGTGATCGGCGCTATATTTGAATCCCGGCCCGATGCCGTTCCCCAGATTTCTGCCCTTTGTTTTAAATCAGGTAATGCCGTAATTTTGAAAGGAGGGGCCGAGGCGCAAAACTCCAACCGGGTGATTGTCGGCCTCATCCAGAAAGCGTTGTCCGAAGTGGAGGGCGTTCCGGTCGCGGCGGTGCAATTGATCGAAACCCGGTCGGAAGTCGCCGAGATGCTGAAGCAGGATCAATATATCAACCTGATTGTCCCGCGCGGAAGCAATCAGTTTGTCCGCTATGTCCAGGACAATACCAGAATTCCCGTATTGGGACATTCCGAAGGATTGTGCCACGTCTATATTGATGAAGAGGCGGATGTTGAAAAGGCCATTCGGGTGGCCCTCGACTCCAAGCTCCAGTATCCCGCCGCCTGTAATGCGATGGAAACGCTCCTGGTGCATCAGGCGGTCGCGTCAAAGATGTTACCCGCTCTCGTGAAACAATTCCGCGAGCAGGAGGTGGAGCTGGTGGGCTGCCTGAAGGCGTGCAGTCTGATTCCCGACCTGAAACGGGCAGAGGACGACGACTGGGATGCCGAATACAACGACCTCAAACTGTCCATTAAAATTGTGGATGATCTATCCGAAGCAATCGATCATATCAATAGACATGGCTCGGGTCACACCGATACCATCATTACAGAAAGCAAAGAGCAGGCCGAACGGTTTCTGAATGAAGTGGATTCGGCCAGCGTGATGGTCAACGCCTCCACCCGGTTTGCGGACGGCTTCCGGTTCGGACTGGGGGCGGAAATCGGTATCAGCACCAACAAAACCCATGCCCGCGGTCCAGTTGGATTGGAAGGGCTCGTTATTTATAAATACAAGCTGGTCGGCAGCGGCCAGATTGTGGCGGATTATTCAGGAAAAAATGGGAAGTCCTTCACCCACAGGCCGCTCAACAAAAGTTGAGTCGCGGATTTAGAAATGAAGTCCAGGTGAGTGATTCAGCACTCAGGGTTGCACTGATTTATGGATATGGAATTTCAAAACCGGCCGGAACCTGAACAGGACCCCACCAGACCCGGTTATCCGGCCTATCCCGCCTTTTCCGGTCCACGTTTTCCGCTCAACTTTAAAACTGTTTTCATTTTCCTGGGGCTTTTTTTAGCCACTGTTTTTACCACCTGGCTGGTGGGAGGGCCCTGGTATTCCTTCGGCT
>QIDN01000314.1 GCA_003229345.1 Nitrospirota bacterium
CTGCGAGGAAAAATGGGTATGGGGGGTGGCGACATCAAATACATCGCCGCGGCAGGGGCATTGATGGGCTGGGTGCAGGTGCTGTTCATCATTTTCATCGGAGCCCTGGCGGGAGGCATTTTCGGCGGGATCGGCATGGGCGTTAAAAAACTCAACTTTTTGAGCCGGATTCCATTCGGTCCTTTTCTGGCGCTGGCTACCCTGATTTCAATTTTTTTCGGCGATTCTATCATCAACTGGTACCTCAATACCTTTATGCCGAAACCGTTGTGACCCCTGTACGCGAGTGTTACACTATTTACACATCAATCAAACAGGAATTTTTTTATGGCATTCGGTTTAACTTTCAAATCAAAAGACGACGTGACCCTTCCCACCGAGGACATGGAGAGCCTGGTCCGGAAAAGCCGAAGAGATATTCTCGGCCTCAAGATCATGCTCTACACGGCGGTGATTCTGCTGGTGGCCGGTTCCCTGTATTACAACAATGAGCTTCAATCGGCCCAAAAGAATTTTCATCAGGAAATGCAGGGCACCCAATCCCAGCTCGATACTTTGATGCGGGACCGGGCCCTGGGCGCCGGCAACCGGTTGGAGGGAATCGTGGAGGAAATGAACAGCACCATCTCCCGCCTCGATGCGGAGTCGCCCCAGGTTCAACAATCCATCGAGCGGGTCAAAGAAGAGTCAGGCGATTTCTTACACACCTACCGGCAATATTCAAAATATAAGGCCGCCAAGCTTCGCGGGGAATTCTAACAGGCTACTGTCATCCTTCCACAGCAAAAATTTGATTGATTTGATCCCGCGCCGAAACTTCCGGTTGCCAACCGACCGATTTTAAATTCTCTTCCACCTGCCGATCGTTTTTCACTCCCACCAGCGCCGAGGCCACTCCCGGTTGATGAATCACCCAGTTGACGGCCATCTGCCCGCAGGTCTTTCCTTCAGACTCGGCAATCACTTTGAACCGCTCCACCTTTTCGATATTTTGCACGAATGCCTCGCCGGTGAACTGACCGATGATACCTTTGCTCCGCCAGTCCTTGAACTTCGTATCCCGGTCGTACTTGCCCGTCAACACCCCGGAAGCCAACGGACTGTAGGCGATGATGCCGATATCGTGGATCAGGCAAAACGACACGGTTTCCTTTTCAATCGAACGTTGCAACAGACTGTACTCCGGTTGCAGAGAAACCAGCGGCCCTATCCTCAAACAGTCCTGCATCTGTGCGACAGAATAATTGCTGACGCCTATATGACGTATTTTCCCCCGCTTCTGGATTTCCAACAGCGTTTCCATCGTTTCCCGGTGAGGCGTCTTGTCATCGGGCCAGTGGATCTGGTACAGATCTATATAGTCGGTGTCCAAGCGCTCCAGACTCTGATCGATCTCTTCCAGAATCGATTCCCGTGTGGCGACTTTCGAGATGGACCCCAACTGTTCTTTTTCCCACCGCAGACCGCACTTGGTCGCCAGAATTACCTTGTCGCGCATGGGTTTCAGCGCTTTGCCGATCAACCGTTCCGACAGGCCAAACCCGTACACGGGCGCCGTGTCGAAAAAGGTAACTCCCATATCGTAGGCTTTTTGAATGGATTTGACGGACATGTTATCGCCCTCACTGCTCCAGAACGGCGCCCCGCCGATTCCCCAGGCCCCGAACCCGATCACCGACACATTTAAATCACTGGAGCCCAATT
>QIDN01000332.1 GCA_003229345.1 Nitrospirota bacterium
GGAAAACCGTTTGCTCCATTGCACCCAGGGGTTCAAGCAGGAAGGCCATGTGATCGGCCTGCTGGGGTCAACTTTGGAGGAGTTGGGCGGCAGTGAGTATCAAAAGCTGTTCTGGAACGAATGCCGTGGCAAGCCGCCGCAGTTGGACCCGAAAACCGAGCAATCGGTGCATCAAGTTTGTCTGGGTTTGATCCGCAAACAGTTGATTCAATCAGCGCATGATTGTTCCGAGGGCGGATTGGCGGTGGCCCTGGTTGAGTCCTGCATCACCGGACCGAAACCGGTAGGGGCGGCCATTGAATTGAATGGAGACATGCGCGCCGATGCCTTGCTATTTGGGGAATCCCAGTCGCGAATTGTCATTTCATTTTTGAAAGATGCATTGCCTGGAATCGAAGCCCTGGCCAAGAAAACGGGCGTTCCATTTTCCGTTTTAGGATCGATGGGCGGTCCAAATTTTCAAATAAAGATCAACCAGCAAGAATTCATTAACCAGAATATTCTCACGCTAGAGGATATTTGGAAGAACTCTCTGAGCCGTTATGGAAACCGAGTTGCCTGATAACGATAAGTTTCACGAAGAGTGCGGGGTGGTGGCTGTTTACGGCCATAAGGAAGCGGCCAACCTGGCCTATCTGGGGTTGTACGCCCTTCAGCACCGGGGTCAGGAAAGCGCCGGGATCACGTCCTGCGACCGCAGTCAGATGTACCGGGAAGTCGGCATGGGATTGGTGGCGGATATTTTCAACACCAAGCGCATCAAGCGTTTGCCCGGTAACATGGCGTTGGCCCACAACCGGTATTCCACCGCAGGCGAGAGCAAGATCATGAACGCCCAACCCTGCCTGATCAATTACGCCAAAGGCTCACTGGCCCTGGCGCACAACGGCAATCTCGTCAACGCCAACACGATCCGCGAAGCCCTCGTGGAAGAAGGCGCGATTTTCCAATCGACTAATGACAGCGAAGTGATCGTTCACCTGATCGCCCATTCACATTGCGAAACGTTTGTCGAACGGGTGGTGGAGGCCCTGCTGGCAGTCAACGGAGCGTACTCGCTGGCGTTGATGACCGATACCGAAATCGTCGCCGCACGCTATCCCTACGGGTTTCGGCCCCTGTGTCTGGGAAAACTGGACGGGGCGTATATCGTCGCGTCGGAATCCTGTGTCATGGATCTGGTTGAAGCGGAGTTCATTCGAGAAATAGAACCCGGCGAGGTGTTGCTGATCAATAAGGATGGTTTGAAATCGTTTTTCCCGTTCCGAAAGATGGAAGTCAAGCGTTGTATCTTCGAACATATTTATTTTGCGCGTCCGGACAGTTTTCTGTTCGGCGAGCATGTGTACACCGTGCGCAAGCGCATGGGCGTAGCGCTGGCCCGGCAGGCGCCGGTAGAGGCCGATATCGTGGTGCCCGTCCCTGACTCGGGCAACATTTCCGCGCTCGGCTATTCGGAGGAGTCGGGTATTCCTTTTGAAATGGGACTGATCCGCAACCATTACGTGGGGCGGACATTCATCGAACCCAAATCCCAGATCCGGCATTTCGGCGTGAAGGTGAAGCTGAACGCCGTCAAGAAAATCATCGCCGGCAAGCGGGTGATCATTATTGACGATTCGATTGTTCGGGGAACCACCAGCCGCAAGATCGTCAAGATGGTGCGGGATGCAGGGGCCAAAGAGGTGCATGTTCG
>QIDN01000066.1 GCA_003229345.1 Nitrospirota bacterium
ACCCCGCTCACCTTTGAAGCGCTGTCGGGCCATTCTGTTTACCACGAAATATTCGGGAGCCAGGCGTCCGCTTCGATGGAGCATATCCGTGCGGCGGAGAATGCCGACTTGATGATCGTCGCGCCCGCGACCGCCAACTCCATTGGGAAAATGGCGCACGGTCTGGCAGACGACCCGTTGTCGACCCTGTTCTCGGCGTTTGCCGGTCCTGTTCTTGTAGCCCCGGCCATGAACGATAAGATGTGGGACAATCCCGCCGTCCAGGAAAATATTCGGACCCTCAAGAAGCGCGGGGTGGGAATCGTCGATCCGGAAGCGGGAGAGTTGGCTTGCGGAACTATTGGGCTGGGACGTCTTGCGGAACCGGAGCGCCTGTTGGAAGCGGTTCGCAAATGCCTGCTCCGTCAAAGCGATCTGGCGGGTCTGCGTGTATTGGTGACTGCCGGGCCGACTCGTGAACCGCTCGACCCCGTACGCTTCATCACCAACCGATCCTCGGGGAAAATGGGATACGCCATCGCCCACCAGGCACGGAGCCGTGGCGCAGAGGTGACGCTTATCAGCGGGCCGACTCATCTGGAGCCGCCCTTCGGAGTGGCTCTGTTGAATTGTCAGAGGGCCGGGGAGATGGCTGAACTGGTCTTCGATCATTTGCCGCAATGTGACGTGTTGATCATGACTGCCGCCGTGGGTGATTTTGCGCCGGAGTCCGTCCAAAAGGAAAAAATCAAAAAGAACGGAGAGGAGCCTCTCATTCTTAATCTCCACCCCACCCAGGATATTTTGCAAGCCGTGGCGAAAAAGAAATCGAATCAGTTGATTATTGGGTTTGCCGCGGAAAGTGAAAATATTGTTCAGAGCGCCACCGAAAAACTGCAGCGCAAACAGCTCGATTTGATCGTCGCCAACGACATCAGTGCACCGGGCATAGGATTTCAGTCCGATAATAATCAGGTGATCCTCATCGACCGCAACGCCCAGGTCGAATCGCTTCCGCTTCTCACCAAAATGGAAATCGCCGATATCCTACTCGACCGCATCCTCGGGCAACTCAACGAACGATAACTATTTCCGGATTATTTTTTGGAAGGTTTGGGGACGTCAGCCACACACCGGAAGCCGACGGTTTTACTGCGCGCTTTCGGGACTGTTGCGTTGCGGTAAGTGAGACGGACATCTTCGCCATTATTTTTCCAGTTGCCGCCGCGAATGATTTTATAGTGGCCTTTTTCCGGTCCGGGCGGGTTTTCCTTGGGCGAAAACAGATAATATTCCGGGTAGTGCCAGTCCTTAACCCACTCGGCGACATTGCCGGATAAATCAAATACCCCGTAATCCGATTTTCCTGTTGGGTAAGACCCTACCGGTGCGGTTTTGCCAATGTGGCTGTGAAAATTGAGCCGGGTTTTATCCGGTTCCTCGTTCCCCCAGGGGTATTTGACCGGACGCTTGCCGCGTGCGGCCTTTTCCCATTCCGCTTCCGTGGGCAGGCGTTTGTTGTTCCACCGGCAGAAAGCCCGTGCTTCCTTCCAGGTAGTTCCCACCACCGGTTGATTGGATTGATTGAAATTGGAATCGTCCCAGTAACGGGGCACGGTTTTAGAACCGGTTACTTCTGTATAATTTTTATAATCCGCGTTGGTCACTTCATAAAGGTCAAAATAATAGGCGTCGAGTATCACCTCGTGAGTG
>QIDN01000321.1 GCA_003229345.1 Nitrospirota bacterium
ACCCGCTTCACCAGATCGGTGGCGGTGAAGATACCTTTGAAATCTTCCGGGCCCTGGATGAATATACAGCCGATTTCTTTATCAGCCATGATCTGGGTGGCCTCTCGCACCGTGGCGTTCTCGGGAACGCTGATCACGGGGGATGACATACAATCTCGGAGAATCAGCATAATCAGAACCTAATTCGACGAAGGTTTACTGAAAGGCTGAACCTTTTTCAGATGGTCCAGCAGTTGATTGAGGCTTTGGCTCAGTTCACACAGCTCATCATTGGAAACCACAGGTAGTTTTTTTTGCCTCAAATTTCCTGCCGCCAGTTCGCGCGCCATTCGGCTGACGTTTTGAATGGGTTTGCTCACCGAGTTGGTGATCGCGGCGCCCAACACACCACTCACCAGCGCTCCGGCAAAAAACAACAATACCAATAAGATAATCAGCCGGTGGGTTTGATTGGAGATGGCCTCCATGTCTGCCTGCAAAAGATGACTTTGGCTGTCTGACATTTCATTGAGTTTTTTCTTGATTTGAAATGCGATCGGAGCGACCTTGTCTCCCAGTAAAGTGTTGGCCAGGTTCCACCCTTCATGAGACCGGATGCGTACGATTTTTTTCAAAAGAGGCCCCAGCTTTTGCATCGCCCGGTCTATTTTATTTATCGCTACTTTTTGCTCGGGAAGAAATAACCTCGAATGTTGCTTCATTTCGGAAAAGCGCTGTTCGTTGAGACTCCAGCTTTTTTCAAAAGCCTTTTTGAAACGGTCATCGCCGGACAGCAGAAACTCCTCTGTTTTTTCCATGGACAGATTGGTCTGGCCCTCCACATCCGCCATCAAACCGAGCAGTTCTCTTCTATCCGAAGAACCGGTCACTTTGAGTTCCAGTTTAATTGCCTTTGAAATGTTTCGCATGATAATTTCTTCCAGCGGTTCGGCTTCCGCGAACAAAATCTTTTTGGCCGGGGTGTTTTCCTCCGTTTGCGCGATATGTTCTATTTCTTCCTGGTATTGTTTAAATTTGGCCAGCTCGTTTTCAATAAATTTCAGATGCTCTACATTTTCCAGGTCTGTCCACTCCGAGGACAGTTTTTCCATGGTATCAAGCGACGGCTGAATCTGCTCCGTCCAGGCCTGCTCCCGTTCTTCTTTAAATTTATTTTCCCCGAGAATGACCCATCCTCGAAGCGAGGCCAGTGAATGATTTATTCCATTTAACATCATCAAACTGGCATGGGCGGTGGGGGTTCTCAAATGCACCAGGCGTTTCGAAAGATTTTCCATACTTTTAACATGTTGAATGGTGATCAGGACCACCCCCATCAGGACCAGCGTTACCAACGCGAACCCCAAGCCGATCTTCATTCCCACTCTCAAATTGCGAATTCGTTGCATGTTCTACTCCAAAATCCAAAGCAAATTAATACAGATTGTTATTCGATGAGTTCCACTTTTCCCGTATCCAGATCGTAAAACGCACCAACGACCTCCAGTGTACCTTTGTCCACCATTTTATCCAATAGCGGTTTGCAGGTCCGGATTTTTTTGACCACCCGCCTTACATTTTCCTTGGCGGCATTATCGACCGCATCACCTGGCTGTTTTCGAGTCTTTTTAACCGCCCCGGCAATCGGCTTGGTCAGGCTCGGCAGGTGTCCGGGCAGATCCTTTCCGGAAACCGCTGCCCCCA
>QIDN01000306.1 GCA_003229345.1 Nitrospirota bacterium
AACCGCCGACCGCCTGGTTCGTAGCCAGGTACTCTATCCAGCTGAGCTACGGGCGCATTTGTTAAACGGATGGGGATTATACATAAAGTTGGCGGTGGTAGGAGTCTGCTGCGAACCCGTCTTTGTTGATCACCCGCCAAAGCCGGCCCCAGGCTAGACCGGGAGGGCGCCTGGCAACAGGACCATTGCGCCGGCACGGGCTGCCGTGCTGCCGGGTCGTCTGTGCCACCTTGACCGGAGTTCGTCAGATACGCTAGTAGATTGTTGCGCCAAATATTTTAACTTCACCCTCTTCATCTGCCAGTACCAGGCGGCCTAGATGATCGCCCTGGACCTTATCGCTACCCTGTTTCCAAAGAACTGTTACAAATTTATCCCGCCTCAAACACCCCAAAAACTCTCTTTGTGTTGACAGGCTCGTCAGTAAATCGCTCTTTTCCCACTGATTGGAGATATCTATTTCATTGGCACCTTTTAACATTTCCTGTGAAAAGTGCCTTGAAAAATCTACGTAATCCTTCCTGTTGGAACTGTCAACAAGATTGTCCCAAATGGGATTGGCGATCTTCAATATTTCTTCGTCCGGTTTCTCAATAAATTTCATTTTATTGCTCTCTATAAAAATTCCAACACCTCCACCAGGGACGGATATTTTAAGTCGTCCTCATGAAATAAAAAAGGCCAGCAAGCTTTTTCATCTCGCTGGCCTTCTTATGGAAGGTGTTTTCGGACTTGGTTTAATCAACGATGTGATAAACAGGGGCTTTTTCCATCGTCCATTCACCGGACTCCGGGTCGCGGCGGGATAGAGTCAGGACATGCCAGTTTTCATCGTCCAGCTTCATGTGGTCGCCTCGATAGTAGTAGCCCGGCCAGCGCGTTTCCTTGCGATACAGCGTGTGGTGCGCCACAGACAGTGATGCAAGTGCACGGTGCTTCAGCTCCCAGGTGCGCATCAGCTGGTGATAGTCTTCGGCGCCAATATGCTCGAGGTCTTCCTCCAGTATATTCAACAGCTCTATACCCCGGGTGAGCAGAGGCTCGTTCGTCATATAGTTAACGCCGATACCGCCAACGTATTCGTCCATAATCTTCTCGAGGCGCTGCAGGCCATGAATGGGCAAAAGATAACTGGGTGAAACCGTTCCCGCGACGATCTCGTTGCGGCCTACCGCGTAATTTTCCATGGGCTGGAAAACCACTTTTTTGAGGTCCTGGTATTGTTTTTCAGAGATCTTGATCTTCTCATTGCGCATGTCATTGATGTACTTGACCGCGGCTTTTGCAGCGAGTCGGCCTTCAGTAAAGGAGCCTGAAGAAAATTTGTGCGCGGCGCCGCCAATGGTGTCTCCCGCACCAAACAGCCCGTCGATCGTCATCATACGATTGTATCCCCACTGGTACTCATCGGGGGCGATATCCTCCGGCCCGCTGGCCCAGGCACCTGAGCAGGTGGCGTGGGAACCCATCACATAGGGCTCGGACGTGGTCAACTCGGGATTGATATATTTTGGATCAATGTTCTGGGAGGCCCAGACAACGGCCTGGCCGATGGTCATACCGAGGAAGTTCTCCCAACCTACGGTTTCCAGATGAGGATCCTGGAAAGCTTCCTTGGTCACCATGCGAATCGGCCCCCGGCCGGCTTTAACCTCCTCAAGGAAAGCGTGGTTACGCAGGCAG
>QIDN01000092.1 GCA_003229345.1 Nitrospirota bacterium
TTCGACCCGGAGATACGCGGCAGGACAGATCGTTACGTGCTGCGCTTCAGAAAGCCGGAGTAAAGGTCGCACGGTCGAGATGTTGGCCGGCGAAGACGATGCTCAAGTTGATTTTCCAGCCAGGTCTTCAAACCTCTTGATTTCTTCCGTCTTGATTGGCGAGCAGATTCCTTTGGGTATGCTCGGAAGAGGCGAGTCATTGGTTATGACACGCAACGTCAACTGGTTTGTGTGTTCATCCTCGTCGGCCTGCATAACCTCAAGAACGCAAAGGGCTATGTGCTCAATCATTTGCTTTCTGCATCTTCGTATCTCGACCAGGTTTGGAATATCAGCGGTCCAGGCTTCATCCAGCTGGTCGCCGAGTACCTGGAACCTGGAATCGGAAGTACTTGCCATATCCTCCTGCTGCCTTTGAGTAGTAGGCACCCGCTCCACCAAACAGGTACGACGGAAAACCAAAATGAACCTGGGGGACGGGCTAGGGTACCGGACAAATCGCTGAGGTCAAAAAGATATTCCTCGGCCGGCCAAAAGCGGCTTGACTCACACTAAAGAGTCTCCGGAATACCCGGGGCGGTTCAATCGGTGATACTGAGGGGGATTACCGAACGTAAGCAAATAATCAGGGTCGAAGCGAGGGCTCCAGGCGTATATTGTCCTCGGATTATCATGAGATTCAGCCGCATATTTTTATCCCTGCACGGCATTGCCGTCTTCTCTGTGAGTGCGGCAAACGCCGGTGCACTGACAGATTACGAAATCGTGTTTTCTTCGGACCGCAGTGGTTACCTGGAAATTTACAAGATGAACGGCGATGGTTCAGGCGTCGTGCAATTGACTGATCAGAAATCCGATATGCCCGATTACGATCCCCGCTGGATTCGAGGTACCAGTGAAATTTCCTTTCAGTCCTATCGCCGGGGCGGCTGGCGAACCTGGAAAATGGACGAAAGCGGTGACAATGCCCATCGCTTTCTCGACTATCCCACCTATGAAGGAAAAGCGGATTGGTCGCCCACCGAAGACAGGATCGTGTTTACTTCCTATCGTCCGGCCATGAACCTTTACCTTGCCGACAAGTCCGGAAAAGTGCTCAAGCAATTGACGTACAACGAAGGCTACAAGGTCATCACCGACCATGGCCGTTGGTCGCCGGACGGAAACGAAATCGTTTATGTGTCCAATATGGATGGCGATTACTAAATCTTCAAAATGGACAAGAAAGGCGGGAAGTCCAGGCAATTGACGTCGAATTCTGCGACGGATTTCTCGCCCGGTTTTTCCCCGGATGGCAAGACGATCGTATTCTATAGTGATCTGGACGGAAACTATGAAACATACCGCATGACCAGCGAGGGAGAAGACCAGACGCGGCTGACCTGGAATACCGATGCCAGTCCTACACTTTACAAGGAAGAAGGGCCCCTAAGTACATCGACATTTCTTTCCCTTGCGCCGGCGTGGTCACCCGACGGCAAATGGATAGCGTATTTTTGTTACAAGAAAAACAGCGCGGAGATCTGCGTCATGAGACCGGATGGGTCCGCAAAGACGCGGTTGACATTTAACGATGCGCACGACGGGGCGCCTAGTTGGCGGATGAAGCCGATTTCGCAATGATCGCGAGCTGGTGCCGGATCAGGAGTCGGAATGCGAGGCAGGCCTTAGGTAACCGAAGA
>QIDN01000354.1 GCA_003229345.1 Nitrospirota bacterium
GGGTCCAGGCTGGGCTCTCCTTTCTTTTTCAGTTCAATATTCAGTTTGGCAATAACCCGGATCGCGAGGTCCCGCGCATTGCTTGGTTCGGGCATGGTTTCATCAGTGTCTACAGGAGGCGGTGTGGCGACCTCCCGCAGTACAGGTATGTCGTCGTCAAACGGGGAAGCATCTTCGGGTTGGGTTTCTGATCTGGATTTTCTCTGTCCTGATTTCGGGATTTCCGTTGACTGGACCTCGAGATCAAAATCGTCTGGATTGAGCGATGTTGCCGGAATAGTTTCCGCCCCGGCTTTTCCGGAGACCTTTGCACTTTTTTTTCTGGTTCGCGTCTCGTCATTCAGATCGACCGGTGTGGAGGTGGCTTCTGTATTTTCAGTTACCGGCTTCCTGTTAACAATGGCGTTCGGTGATGGGTTAATCTGGGTCGTGGGCTCGGAAGAGGTGAACTGCTCATCCCATTTATCCAGCTCGGCCAGTTCATTCTGAATAAGATCCTGCATGGATTGCTGTACGTCTTCCAGTGCTACTTTAGCCGAAGGTTTCCGGTTTTCAGTCTTTTTGGTTTTCACCTGCTTTTTCGACATCGATTGCGCCAGATAGATTTAAAGTTCGTGCGTATTCAGCGGGTATCCACGGTCCCGATAATAACGATAACGCTCACGCGCCTGTTGTTTGCTGTTATCGGAATCTTCCACGACCTCCGCCAGGCGATTGAAGCGGCTGAAACATGAAGGTGTTTCGGGATTCAATGATATCAGTACATCATGAAGATTGTCCGGAGGATCCTGGTGAGTGATGATAACGGGTAATTCCGGGTGATCATTGGAACCGTTTTCAGAAATTTCGTGTGGAATAAAGCTGCCTGCCTTGAAGGTCCACAACAATTGATCCAGTTTGTGCGAATGGTTTTCGCTTTCGGTTAGGAGACAAACTTGATGACCGGCCCTGAACGCTTTTTCCGTTAAACGACAGGCGACGCCTTCTTTGCTGTTTTGGCCGGAGGAACCCAATAAGTAGAAATCGATTTGTGTCATCGCTTAATGCCCCGGGCTTATTACCCCGGAAAAGGTTCGACGCAACAGGGGAGCGCCTGGCCCCGATTATCGCATCAATGAGGCGATGGCAACAGCCGCAAATTGCACCGGTTTCAGGCTATTTCGACGGCTTCCGGCTACGCTCAAGCAGAAACTGGACTAACAGGCCAACCGGCCGGCCGGTAGCGCCTTTTTGCTTCCCGCTTTTCCAGGCGGTGCCGGCAATATCCAGATGGGCCCATTTGAATTTTTTGGTAAAGCGGGACAGGAAACAGGCCGCAGTGATGGTGCCAGCCCCACGCCCACCGATATTAGCCATGTCGGCGAAATTACTGTCGAGTTGTTTTTGGTAGGCGTCCCACAGCGGTAGTTGCCAGGCCTGGTCAAAGGCATTTTTTCCGGCGCCCAGAAGTTCTCTTGCCAACGTATCGTTATTGCTTAGCAGGCCGCTGGCATGAGCGCCCAGCGCGACAACGCAGGCGCCGGTGAGTGTGGCAATATCGATAACCGCAGACGGGTTAAACCTTTCAGTGTAAGTGAGGGCATCACAAAGAATCAGTCTGCCTTCGGCATCGGTATTGAGGATCTCAATGGTTTGTCCTGACATGCTGGTAACGATGTCTCCCGGTTTGTTGGCGGCCCC
>QIDN01000455.1 GCA_003229345.1 Nitrospirota bacterium
CAAATGCCGCAGTTTTTTTCCCACGATAGAAACAGGGATCAGAGCGAAGGGAATCACACAAATGGTGATCAGGGCCCAATCCCATTTGAGATAAAAAACCCAAAACATCAATCCCAGAAACATAACGATGTTTTGCAGAGCGTCTTTCACATGCCGGGCCAGGGTCATTAGCATGGCATTGACATCATTCACCGCCCGAGATATTAATTTCCCAGTGGTATCCTTCTCAAAAAAACCATAGGGAAGTTTATGGATATGCCTGAAAACATCCATCCTGAATTTCGCGATCAATTCCCATCCGACCCTGAAAATCAAACAACTCTGAAAATACCGGAGACCGCCCTTGACGGTATAGAGGACGATGAGAACCAGTGGAATGATATTCAGCATGAAAGTATCTTTTTCTACGAAAATCTTATCAAGAGCCTCTTTAACCAGAGGAACGGGGGACGTAGAAAGAGCGCCCACGATGACCGAGGTCACCAGCACCAGGATAACTTTTCCTTTATAGGGAATGAGATTGCGGATCAGGCGTTTATAGAGTTTTAAATCCATCTAAGTATTATAAGCCGTAGTGTGAGTTTTTAGGAAGGTGAAATCAAAAGGAAAAGAAAAACCCCTGTCCGTCATAAGAGATACAACGCAACAGGGGTCTAAACTTAAAATATTGGCAATTCGGAGACCTTTCAGGAAATCCAACCGGGATCGGATGGAAATTGTTTTCCGAATTTATTTCTTTTGCGGGATAAAATCTTCCAAAGTCGCTCCGTTTTTGACCAATTCGTTCATGACCTTGACCGATTCTTCTATCCCTTTTTCACAAAATTCCAGACTGATATTATTGGTATCCTTCGAGTGGGCGTAATCCAGAACCCGCTCCATGGTGTTATCCCTCATGAAACCCTTGGGAACCTTCTCAATCCGGCTAATCGCATCATCGGACCAGAAATACTGAGAGGGATCAATTTCGATACCTGTGCTGAAATTTTTACCCTCGAATTTAAGCAACTCCCCGTAGGTCTTAAATCCTTCGGCAGGTGCTTCAGTCGCTTTATGACCGTTACCATTGGCTGGCTTCGCATCAGTGGCCTGGCTATCGTTGAGCAATTCCTTGGCAAAAGCCACCGAAATGGTGGCGACTTTCTGCACCCGCGCATTTTTCTCGATCCGCGCATGGGCGCGTCTCCGAATATGGCCTTCCGGGAACTGATTCAGATAATCCAACGCATCCTGTGTCCAAGTCACTTGCACCGAGTCGAAAGTGGTAACGGTTGTAGAATCGCTCTTCTCCTCACTATCGGCCTGGAATCCCGATTTATCCATGGCGAACAGACTCTCGGCCCCGGCACCACAGACACCGCACTTCACAACATCTTCGGGGACAATGGTACCGCACTCGTTACATTTAAGCGTTTTCTGATCCTGAACCTTTTCAGCCTGGACCTTGGCAACTTCTTCAGCAAATTTTTGTTCCATCGCACGACCCCGATCCTCAATCATGCCTTCCAGAGGATCTTCGCCGTGGGCTACCTTCTCGCGCATCTGGTCACCGATGCCGTACATCGCCTGCATCGCTCCGGCGGGCAGAATCTTTTCACACGCTTCGGTAATAACACTGGAGGTGATCATACTGTGACCGCGTTCCAAGGCATAGCGCAGAATCGCGGTGGTCGCCAT
>QIDN01000028.1 GCA_003229345.1 Nitrospirota bacterium
GGGAAACGATTCAAGCGTTTCTCGACTGCGGACCAGCTCCACTGCCGCAATCATCCCCGTTTGACGAAACTCACCACACCAGGACAGATCGCGCAGGATTTTGCCCTGCTCATGCATTGATTCGATTTTTGGTTTTAAGCTGTCCATAAACCCGGCTTCGGTCAGCAAATCCAGCGTTGCATTGGCGGCGGCACAGGCCAGCGGATTGGCCGAATAACTGTGGCTGTGGATGAATAGTTTGAACGACTCGTAATCGTCATAAAACGCCTGATAAATTTCGTCCGTGGTCAACGTCGCGGCCAGCGGCAGATATCCGGAAGTAATGCCCTTGGACAAACACACAAAAGTGGGATTCAACTCGTGGTACTCAGACACAAATAAAGAGCCCGTGCGCCCGAAGCCCACGGCCACTTCATCATAGATGACATGCACGTCCGATGCCTTACAGGCGTCTTCCAATTTTTTCAGATACATGGGAGGATACATTTTCATCCCGGCGGCGCCTTGCACCAGCGGTTCGAGGATCACCCCGGCGACCGACTCCCGATTCTTCTCAATAGCCTGCTCCATCGGCTCAAAACATTCAGCATTACAGGATTCGCGTTTCAGACCGAACGGACAGCGCAGGCAATCCGGTCCTTGCACCTCTAGATTTTGCGGGAGCACTTTCTCGAATTTCTCCCGGAACAAGCTCATCCCGCATACCGAGAGCGCTCCCAGCGTTTCGCCGTGGTAGCCGCCTTTCAAATAAATGAATTTTGTTTTTTGAGGCTTACCGGTCTGCAACCAGTATTGCAGACTCATCTTCAACGCCACCTCCACCGAGGTGGACCCATTGTCTGAAAAAAATACTTTGGTCAATTGAGGAGAGGATGTGTTCACCAGTTTTTCCGCGAGGTCGATGGCAGGTTGGTGCGTCACGCCGGCGAATAGTACGTGCGCCATTTTGTCCAACTGATTCTTGATCGCCTGATTGATGCGGGGATGGTTATGTCCGAACAGGTTGACCCACCAGGAGGAAATCACATCCATGTACCGGTTCCCCTCGCGATCGTACAGATAAATGCCCTCGGCACGATCGATCAAAAGCGGAGGCACCTCTGCATGGTCCTTCATCTGGGTACACGGATGCCAGATATGATGAAAATCCCGGACCAGATCCTCATCCTGATTAGGGTTCATCAATACTTGAGGCGAATTCGTCATGGAGTCACGCTTTTCACTTGAAACTATTAAAGATCGTAACGATCGGGAGAGAACTCCACTATGGGGTCCTTCAAGGTTCCCAACAGGCAGGCGGTCATGTAATCGGCCTGATGAGGGGTTTGCAAAATACCGTTGCGATAATGCCCCGTGGAATAAAATAAATTTTCATACCGCCCGCTGGAACCCATGATCGGCATCAAGTCTTCCGCCGCAGGCCGTAGCCCGGTCCACGATTCGATCAGGGGAGCCTCTTTCAGGCACGGCAGAATTCCTGCGGCACGATTGATGAGGCCCTGGATCACATCGGCTTCCACCGTGCCGTTGAATCCCCGATCCTCCATGGTCGATCCCACAACGAAACCATTGCCTTCCCGCCAGGGCGCGACATAAGTGTTCATGCCGTGAATCGTATAGTCCAACCGTCCGTCCTCCACCGCCACGCGGCACATTTGACCCTTG
>QIDN01000163.1 GCA_003229345.1 Nitrospirota bacterium
GCGAACGGTCCGGGAGTGTCTGCTTCGCGGGAGACATGGACTATAAACGACTGGCTCCTTTTTTAAGGGAACATAATGTGATCGTTTCCGTGCGCGACAATTTCGTGCGCCTGTCCCCACACTTCTACAACACCGAAGACGAAATCGACCGCTTCTTCGCCCTCCTCGACGAGTTTTTTAAACAATAAATGTTTCTTTTTTTAGATTGGTATTTAGGCTGCCGGCTTTAAAGCCAGGGAAGGGCAAGTCAATAGCTTTTTTGCCCGTAGTTGGCATTCCAGTCTTAAAATTGAAAAAGATCTAACCTATTGTTATAATGAAGATTGCGCCGGATTGGAAATTGAAGGTGGGTAGCCGCGATTTCGGCACACTCTATTCTTGAACCCGGTATCTTTTGCCTTCTCAGGTTTTGTTGTCTTCCAGATAAACTTTTCAATACGGTTGGAGGATTTTTATCGAAGCATGTGACAAGAAAATTGCTATTACTCAATCCAACTATATTCCGTGGAAGGGATATTTTGACATGATTCATTCGGTTGACGAACTGGTGTTGTATGATGACGTTCAGTTCACCCGCGCGGATTGGCGGAATCGAAACCGGATCAAAACCCGGGACGGTTTGAAATGGTTGACGGTGCCGGTGGAGGTGAAGGGTAAATTTTTACAGAAAATCAGGGATACCCGGATCAGCGACAAGCGCTGGTCCCGGAAGCATTGGCAGACCATTCGTCACAGCTATTCCAAAGCGCCCTGTTTCAAGGAATATCAGGATGTTTTCGAGGAATTGTATCTTGGTCTGGACGAGGAGTTTTTAAGCGGGGTTAATTTCCGTTTTTTGAAAGTGATCAACCGGGTGTTGGGCATCAAGACCCGGATTTCCTGGTCGAGCGACTATGAGTTGCCGGAAGGAAAAAACGAGCGGCTGATTTCCATCTGCCGGGAAGCAGGGGCCGCCCGCTATTTGTCTGGGCCCGCGGCCCGGGCTTATATGGATGAATCTCTTTTCAGGCAGGAAGGCATTGAGGTGGAGTGGATGGATTACTCGGGTTATCCGGAGTACCGGCAAATGTTTCCTCCTTTCGAGCACGGCGTGACGATTCTGGATCTGATATTCAATGAAGGTCCCAATGCAAAAAATTTCATGAAGAGTTTTTGATTCCGATTATGCGTCTTTCCCTTGTAACGACATTATACAATTCTGCCCCTCACCTGCTCGAATTGTACGAGCGTCTCACCCAATGCGCCCAGGAAATCACTCACGATTATGAAATGATTCTGGTCAACGACGGGTCGCCCGATGCGTCTCTGGAATTGGCCCTTAAATTGTACGAGAAGGATCAGCGGATCAGGGTGATTGATCTTTCCAGGAACTTCGGCCATCATAAGGCCAAGATGACCGGCTTGCAGCACGCGCGCGGGGAATACGTATTTTTGATCGACAGCGATCTGGAGGAGCCGCCGGAGACGTTGAAGGTGTTCTGGGATGAAATGCAGAAGGCTCACGATCTGGACGTGGTGTTTGGAGTTCAGGAGAAACGGAAGGGCGGCCTGTTTGAGCGGGTATCAGGAGCTGTATTTTACAAGATCATGAATGGGCTCGGGGACGTCAAAATTCCGGAAAATTTTCTGACGGTGCGGTTGATGAGCCGCCA
>QIDN01000456.1 GCA_003229345.1 Nitrospirota bacterium
GTTGTACGACTCCACCCGGAATATAGTGAAGGTCTATAATGAACTGTTGAGCGCAGATCCCACACACGCCCGGGATATCCAGTTGAGCCAGGGGGTGGAGGTGAACTTTGAGGATTTCATCAACAATTACTGGCCGCACTTGGAGTTCATGATTCTGTCCAAACCCGATTTCGCCCATACCCGGCTGATGGAGCGGGTCCAGCAGGTGGAAGATTTCGTTAAAGAGCGCATGACCGAGGGAGGGGCTCCTCTGGCCGCCCTGGAACAGGCTGGAAAACAGTATGACCTCACTCCGGCGACCCTGTCACTCCTGCGGCGCGACCCGGTTAGCCCCGATCTGGCCGCCCTGGAAACTTTTCCGTTGAAGGAATCCCCCTTTGAGTCTCTATCTCAAGTAATTTCAGAAGGTGACGACTCCCCTGCGACCGGGTTGTCTTTTTTAGATGCGGAATATGAAAAAAATTTTCAGCTGAGCCAGAGCCGGACCCCGGCGTAACCGTTAAATTTTAGACAGTTAAAATTTTAAGATATGGATGTTCCCACAGAGCCTTTTTGAGGGATTTTCCAGAAAGAGGCCGTTCTTTATCCTCATCTGGATGTTTCAAAACCAAAAATGTTTTAATTTTGTGACATAACCATGACTTTGTCGAAATATCGGATATCTAAACTAATTGCGTAAGAGAGAGGTAGGGAGCAACCCTATTTAGGAATTGGAAGAGGTGCAGAAGATGAATGATCAAGGCAAAAAAGAGATGGCAGAGGCTCTATGGATGGAAATCAATCGGGCCATCATCAATTCAAACAGAGTTCGCGATTGCCTCAATGCTATGAAGGAAAAGGATATCTTGGGCTATCTTTGTGAGCATGATTTTCTTCTGGACGGTAAAAAGCTGATCGAGGAAATGCTGGATGAGCCCCATCAGCTGAATAAACCGGGGAATCCACTACGGGAATCTATGCAAATGTTTTTTGGGGAGCAGGGGCAGTCCCTTCCGTCAGTCAAAAATACGATTTTCTCAAGGGGATTCTTTTCAGTTAATTGATTGGTGGGTTCAGCTTTTGCCTTCTTGAAAGAATCTACCTTTGGCTCCCCGCCCCGGCGACGACTCGCCTTATATTGGGGTAGCCTTTTTAGACGCGGAATGTGAAAAAAAATTTAATCTAATCTGGAGCCAAATCCCGGCTTAACAATTGAATTTTCGCGGGTAAAAAATTTTAGTCTTCCGATGCAAGCGCAATGCGTTTTTAGCAATTTACAAAAGAGGGACGAGCCTTTAACCTGAAAAACCAGTTACGACTATGGTGATTAAGGAAACGGAATGGAAAAGATTTTGCAAACCTTAAACATGTGTAATTTTTGTACGCATGAAAGAAACAATTGTGGCGCGGAGCCTGTGCTCAGCCAGAACGTGACTCTGCATAACGGGTCCCAACTGGACTCGCAGGAGGCAGTCGTAGCTTGCGGCAAATATGAAAGCCCCATCGAATTATTGAAGAAAAAGTTTCACTAGGAAAGGCCTCTGCTTTTCCCGGTTTCATCCAGGAATTATGGTCATGGAGTTCACTCAATCACGATTAGTTTTTAACGAGGTTTAAAACAACAATTTTTTATTTTAATATTTACATTTACTTTCTATATTTAAGTGT
>QIDN01000030.1 GCA_003229345.1 Nitrospirota bacterium
GACGGCCCCAGTGATATTTTCGAGGGACAGCATGGGTTGATCAATCAGATCACGTTGGGTGAATTCGACCTGGCCCCCTGTTTTGGAGGGCAAGACGGCGAACCATTCAAGGTGATTGACACCTATATCAAATACTTCCCGGCGGAATACCATTCCCAGAGCGCCATCTGGGCAGCCTTAGACATTCGGGAACAAATGGGAACGAACGGTCTATCAAACATAGAAACGATCCATGTCGAAACCAGTTTTCACTCCTATGAAATCATCGGCAAGGAGCCGGCCAAATGGCATCCCGAAACCAAGGAAACGGCCGATCACAGTCTGCCATACATTGTCGCGGTGGCCCTCATGGACGGCGAAGTGACTCTGAACCAGTTTGACGCGGCGCACCTTAAAAATTCACAGCTCCAGGACCTTGTGCAAAAGGTGACCGTAGCGGAAAAAAAGGAATATACTGAAATGTATGGAAAATCGTTTCCCAATAAAATTACGCTTTCCATGAAAAACGGTAAAGTTTATGAAAAGGAAGTTTTGGATCCCAAGGGGCATCCCAACAATCCTTTGACTTTGGAAGAGCTGGAAACCAAATTCCGGAGGGCCGCCGACCCTCTGTTAAGAAAAGAACAGCAGGACAAAATCATGGACACGATTGGAAATCTGGAACAGGTACAGGATATCGGAAGTTTGATGAGATTGTTTGAGGTGAAATGACATGGCCGGTAAAGACCTGCGCGACCTGCTTCGCAATCAAAAACTCGTGCTTCCGGGAGCCTATAACGCTTTTTCAGCGAAGCAAATTGCGCAGGAGGGATTCCCCGGAATTTATATTTCAGGAGCCGGGCTTTCCAATGGCCTGGGGGTCCCCGACGATGGGACCCTGGGAATGGAGGATTTCCTTTATATGGGACGCTGGATTGTCCAGGCGGTGGACGTGCCGGTCCTGTGTGATGCCGATACGGGTTTCGAAAATATCGAACATACTGTAAAAAGATACATTGAGGTAGGGTTGTCCGGGTTACATATTGAAGACCAGGTGTTTCCCAAAAAGTGCGGCCATCTTTCCGGGAAAGAAGTGATCCCAAAAGATGAGATGGTCGGCAAAGTCAAACAAGCCTGTACGGTACGGGATTCGCTGGATCCCGATTTTGTCATTATGGCTCGAACGGATGCCCGGGGGGCCGCCAATATCGATGACCAACAACAGCTCGAGGAATGCATCACTCGTGGCAATTTGTACCGCGAAGCCGGAGCGGAGGTTATTTTTCCTGAGTCCTTGAGAACCAAGAAAGAATTCATTCGGTACCGGAAAGAAGTCGACGGCTATCTCCTGGCTAATATGACGGAGTTTGGAAAAACTCCCTTCATCAGCGCCCGGGAGTTTATGGACCTGGGATACAATATCATAATATTTCCAGTTTCCCTGTTTCGGTATCATGCCGGACAAACCAAAATGTTTCTTTCCCGCTTAATGCAGGAAGGCACCCAGCAACATTTGGTGAATGGAATGATGAATCGAGCGGAAATTAACGGTTTGCTCGATTATAAAGGGTAGGTGATAGTCATAAATAAATCAGTCACAGTTGATACTGGTTTGGATGGGGTGCCGGTGTGCACCTCTGATATTTCCTTCACCACCGTGG
>QIDN01000073.1 GCA_003229345.1 Nitrospirota bacterium
AATGGATCAGACGGATGCAATCCTTGATGTTCTCTTGCTCGGCGATCTCCAGAGCTTCCACCAGTTCGATTGGGCTCAGGCCGAACTTGGAGTATTCGCCGCCGGAAGAAGCCCAGCGTCCCGACCCGGCACTGACCAGTTTGACGCGCAGGCCGATGTTCGGCCGGATGTCGAGTTCCTTGGACACGCGGACGATGGTTTTCAATTCCGATAACCGTTCGACCACGATGAACACTTTTTTGCCCAGCTTTTGACCCATCAGCGCCAGCCGGATGAACGCCTCGTCCTTGTAGCCATTGCAGATCAACAAAGCTTCCGGATTATCCATGATGGCGAGGATGGCATGCAGTTCCGGCTTGGAACCGGCTTCCAGTCCGATGTTGTAGGGGCGGCCGAACTTTACGATTTCTTCGACGACCTGCCTCTGCTGGTTGACCTTGATCGGGTACACGCCATGATAGGTTCCTTTGTACTGGTGCTCTTGGGAGGCTTTTTGAAATGCCTCGGCCAACCCGGCGATGCTGGATTTGAGGATGTCCGAAAAACGGATCAGGACCGGGAGGGAGTAGCCCTTCGATTGGATATCATCCACCAGACGCTTCAGGTCGATGGAATGCTGGCTGGATTTATCGGGGCGGACGACCATATGGCCTTCAGCGTTGATGCCGAAATATCCTGCTCCCCAACCTTCGATGTTGTACAGTTCCAGGGATTTTTCGACGGTCCATTTTTGCATCAGGCTTTCCGGGTCATGAAGGTTGCTGAAACCACTCTGTGAAAGGATATTTTGTTGTTTGCTTCATTTAAATGAGATTGCGGGAAAATGTCAAACAAAATCGAAAGCCTTTAAAAGAGAGGCTCTTTTGGGGAATCAGTTATATTTCATGGGGAAAGCAATGTATGATATAAAATTCAAAATTTTGCAAACAATCGTCTTTTCAGGAACATAAATGAACATCGAAAAAGTGGAAGTCCGGGAAATTGCCCAACAGTTCGGCACCCCGGTTTATGTATACAGTCTGAAGGCGCTCCGCGAGTCCATTGCGGAAATCCTGCCGTTGTCGCCGGTGGTGCGCTTTGCCATGAAGGCCTGCTCCAATACGAAAATTCTTCAGGAGATGCTGAAATCTGGAATCAAGATCGACGCGGTGAGTATTCCTGAAATTCAACGAGCTCTCAAGGCCGGTTTCTCTCCCGAGGATATCTGTCTGTCGAGCGACGTCTTCTTTAATTCCGACGAGGCGGAGTTTTGTCTGAAGAACGAAATTTTCTGCTCCTGCGGTTCGCTGGGAATGCTGGAGGAATATGGAGAAACCCGCAAACGGCTGGGCCTCGGGTCGGACGGCGTATCGATTCGTATCAATCCCGGTGAAGGGACAGGGCACTCCAAAAAAACCAATACCGGCGGACCCTACAGCAAGCATGGCATCTGGTATGAAAACCTGGACGAAGCCAAAGCCATCGCCAAAAAATATGATCTTAAGATTATCGGGGCGCATAGCCATATCGGTTCCGGCGGGGATATGGAACATCTCAGCCGTATCACCGGCAAGCTGGTCGGTTTCGCCAAACAGTTCCCGGACCTGCAAATCGTCAATTTCGGCGGTGGCCTGCCCT
>QIDN01000238.1 GCA_003229345.1 Nitrospirota bacterium
GGCGAAACTCAGCTTTTCCTCCAAATGCGGCTTGTAGGGTGGCGTGGTCTTCACTCGGCTTTTTTTGTTGCTGTACATCAACAATTCCGCTTTAGGGATGTTTTTCAGGTCAAACAACTCGTAAAACCGGTACACCGCGTCGATAGCCACCTCGCGGCCCGTATCCATCACAAACAGCCCCTCTTCCTTGAATAGAATCTCGCGCGGATGCACCACATAAACGGGTAAACCCCTCTTTTTCAAAACATCCCCCAAGAACACCATCTCGCTCCAATAATCCTGGGCCTCATCGGAAACGACAATGGCGGTGGCACACCCCTTCTCTCCGGCGACGGATTCAACCATTTGATAAAACAGCGAGGGAATACCGCCTTCCGCCGATCCGATAATGTTTCGATCCTCTCTGGCATACAGAGCCATCAATTGAGCAGTCAAACCAAAGCCTCCCGGCACGGCATCCAGTTCCGTCACAGCAAATCCATCTTCCTTGACAATCACATCAGGTCGAATGATGCCCGGTAACTGGGATTTGAACCGCTTCATACGGCTGTATTCGATCAGCTCGGCGGGCTTGCCCCGGTCCATATAGTCCGCCACCCAGGCAGGCACCCTGCCCTTCACGCTGTCGAAATACAATTGATTGAGAGCGGAATAGAATCTCAGTAAATGTTGACCGAGATCCTGAAAAAAAGCCGCATCGTTTGGGGACAGGTGAAACGGGTCGGGAGAAATGCGCCAAGTGTTGTCGCCGTCGCCCGCCTGTTGGGAATACAGGCCGGACTCCATCAGTGAGTTCTGGATATCGGCGCAGATGTGATCGGGGCTGGCAATCATAGTTTTCAGGTTAACATGAATGAGTCAACGATTCAGGGGAAACAGGGTTCTCCTGCCTTATAAAGATGCAGGCCTCGCCATAAAGTTGTAGAAAATTGAGATCCTCTTTCGCATTGTTGATGAAGTCGCAAGGTAGGATAAAACCTTACATGCGCCGTATTAAACAATGCTATAATCTGGGCCATTATAACGTAACTGAGGCCATCGTGGAAAACCCTGACCGGCCCCCGACATCTCTGAAAACCATCGCGCTGTTCCCCCTGCCCAATTCCATTTTTTACCCCGGCACTGTTCTGCCGCTTCATATTTTCGAGGAACGCTATCGGCAAATGGTGGGCGACGCCATCGATTCCAGCCAATGGATCGGTATGGTGCTTCTGCAACCGGGATATGAGGAAGAATATGACGGATCGCCGAACATCAATCCCGTCGGCTGCGCCGGAAGCCTCGAACAATGGAACAAGTACGACGACGGCAAATACGATATCGTCCTGCGCGGGCAAAGCCGGTTCCGCATCGTCCGCGAAGTGGGCGACACCCTCTACCGCCAGGCCGAGGTCGAACTGTTAAACAACGTCAACGATCAACCCATCGACCCCTCCGCCGAACTGTACAAGCAATTGATCGGAAAATTCCACGCCTTCACCAGTCAACTGCCGTTCGACAACGCGCAGAAAGTGGAAATGGATCTGCAGGATTGTAAAACGCTGGGCGAGGCGGTCGACCGCGCCGCCTACTTTTTCGATCAGCCCTTAAACGAC
>QIDN01000429.1 GCA_003229345.1 Nitrospirota bacterium
GGTATTGACCGATGTTTCCTTTCCGGTTCCGACGTTGTAGGTTCCCTTACAGTTTTCCGATAACGCCTTCAGGTTGGCGTTCACCACATCGAAAACCGAAACGAAATCCCGCGTCTGCTCACCATCCCCAAAGATGACCGGTTGTTGATCCTTCAGCAATTGTTGGCAGAAAATAGCGGCCACGCCTGCTTCTCCATGCGGGTCCTGTCGCGGCCCGTACACATTGCTGTACCGCAGAATCGTGGGATGAAAATTGAAATTTTTCCGGTAATAGTTCAGGTATCGCTCTACGGTCAATTTGGCGATGCCGTAGGGACTCATCGGTTGTGTGGGATGTTCCTCATCCGCCGGATAATAATCCTGCTCTCCGTACAGGGCGCCCCCCGTCGAAGCAAAAATAAATTTGCGGACCTGATAAGAGACGGCGAGTTGTAATAGTTTTAGACTGCCGACGATATTGATCTCGGCATCGAATACCGGGTCAGCGACGGATTGAGTGACTGATATTTGCGCGGCGTGATGATTGATGGCTTCAATATTTTCCCGCTCGAAAATATCTTTTACTTCGGGGTCTTTCAGATCCAGGGCGTAAAACGTGGCATCCGGGTGCACCCGCTCCCGCTTCCCGGTCGACAGGTTGTCCAGAACCACAATGCGGTGGCCTTCTCGAATGTAAGCGTCGACGATGTGCGAGCCGATAAAACCGGCTCCACCAGTAACCAGAATATTCATATTGAACTAGAGGTTGTTGTTAACATTGCCTATAGTATAAGGTAAGTTGATTTGAATTTTGAATTAATGTGAGGCCGCTTTGTCCAGCCGGGGCGAGAATTTTCGGGTTGGGTTACGATCAAATAAGGAATCCATGAACGAGACATCTCAACAAAAAAAACTGTTTTGTTTCGGATTAGGATTCATCGGTTCGGCGTTGGTGCGGGGGGTTCGGGCCAGAGGCTGGATGGCGTCGGGAACCTGCCGCGAAAACGCTCAAAAAGATTTTTGGGTCGAAGCGGGTGTTCAATCGTATTGCTTTGACGGCAAAGAAGGTTCCGAAGCGTTAGAAAACGCTGTGCGCGAGGCCAGTCATGTGCTGGTCACCATTCCTCCGCAAAAAGACTCCGGAGATGTGGTGCTCAAGTATTTTAAAAAAACTCTGACCGATAGCTCGCAACTGCGATGGCTCGGATATCTGTCGACCACGGGGGTGTACGGCAACCGTGATGGGGACTGGGTGGACGAAGCCTCCGAATTGAAGCCGGGGTTTGATCACCAACGAAGGCGAGTGGAAGCGGAAGGGCAATGGCGCGACCTTTACCGGGAACATCAGGTTCCGGTTCATATTTTTCGCCTGGCCGGGATTTACGGTCCGGGACGCAATCTTCTGCAGAGAGTCCGACAGGGCTCCGCCAAACGAATCGATCAACCCGGATTGGTGTTCAATCGCATTCATGTGGAGGATGTGGTTCAGGTGCTGAGCGCCTCAATGGAGCATCCACAGCCGGGAGCCATTTACAATGTCAGCGATGATGTGCCGTCTTCTCCCGCCGAAGCGGTGGCCTTTACCTGTGAACTGCTGCACGTCGAAGTGCC
>QIDN01000094.1 GCA_003229345.1 Nitrospirota bacterium
AGGCACCACCCTGACCCCGGAAACCGAGGACCTGATCCGCAACCACCATGTCGGCGGGTTGATCCTGTTCAGCCGCAACTATGAAAACCCGAAACAGTTGTACACGCTTATCCGGAGTCTTCAGGATGTGGCAGCCTCCACCTCCACCGGATTGCCCTTGCTCATTTCGGTCGATCAGGAAGGTGGCCGAGTGGCCCGGTTGACGGAACCCTTCACCCAATACCCGCCGCTGTGTTGCCTGGGTTATGCGCAATCGGAATCGCTGGCCTATCGGTTCGGCCAATCGCTGGCGGCGGAACTTGTGGATGTCGGGATCAATATGGATTACGCTCCCGTGCTGGATGTTCATACCAATCCGGAAAACCCCATCATCGGTGACCGGGCGATCGGCTCTGACCCGGATGCAGTAGCGAGGCTGGCCAACTCGTTTATCAAGGGATTTAAAGATAAAGGCATGATCCCCGTGGGAAAACATTTTCCCGGTCATGGCGATACCCACCTGGATTCGCATCTGGATTTACCCACGGTCAAAAAGGATGCCGCAACTCTGGAAGCGGTGGAACTGGTCCCTTTCCGGGATACCATCGCCCAGGGCCTGGAGGTGATCATGACCGCACATGTGGTCTATACCGCGTGGGATGCAAAAAATCCTGCGACCTTTTCCAAAATGATTCTACAGGATATTTTGAGGCAGGAGCTGGGATTCCAAGGGGTGATCATGTCCGACGACTTGGAAATGAAGGCGGTGGAAAATTACTTTCCATTCGACGCGTTTCCCCGCATGGGCATCGAAGCCGGGTTGGATATGTTTATGATCTGTAACAACGTGGAAAAAGCCGGAGCTTTGCACGATCAGTTGATTCAGGATGTGAGCAATGAAACCATTCCCACCGCTCCGATTCAACAATCGGTGGAGCGGATTCTCCGTTTAAAAAAGAATCTCCCCCCTCCTCCCATCAACCTGCCTAATCCGGAACACTGGCAGAAAACTCATACTCCCCTTGCCGACGAACTAAAATCTCATCTGCCAGATTAACCAAAGCTGAAATCACAGAAGCCGTTGCACGTAGAACCTCCAAAAAAAAGATTTTTTGTTCTCTTGGAAAGCAATATCCCCACCAACTTAAATTCGATTAACCCAAAATAATAAGAATGCACCTGGGTAGCTATAGTGATAAATTTTACCCTGGCCTCTCTGAAAACTTCGAATCCCCCTCTCCCAGAATGGAGTTGTCTGACCTGCCATTTATTATGGAATTTTGCATAGTTAAACCCCTTGCCGGTCAATAAGAATTTATAGTTCAGAAATAAAGAACGTACAAAGCAGTAGAAAATATACCCCAAAAAAAGTATTCGATAAGGCAATTTTTTTGCAACTCATAGTATCGGATAACCAATTTTAAAGCCAAGTTTATTATGGGACAACGAACTTCCTGTAGGCTAAAGCCCTTTTTATTTCAGAGGTTTGGGGGATTTTTAAGTTGACAGAGACAACTAAAAAAACTAAAGTATGGGCTCTTTTTAAAGGTCAAGAGTCGACATCATTTGATTGACTTGGCGTTTCTGTGATCAAGCCTGGGAGGGCACC
>QIDN01000461.1 GCA_003229345.1 Nitrospirota bacterium
GGTCACCCCGGAGCGATTGACCGATCTTTTAAGGCTGATTGACGACGGGACAATCAGCGGTAAAATAGCCAAAACGGTATTCGGGGAAATGTATCAATCCGGCAAACCACCGGCGGGAATCGTCAAGGCAAAAGGGTTGACACAAATCACCGACGAATCCGCCCTGCTGAAGATGGTGGAGGACGTCATCGCCGCCAACCCCGGCCAGGCGGCGGATTTTAAAAACGGCAAAGACAAGCTGATGGGCTTTTTTGTCGGGCAGGTGATGCAAGCGAGCAAAGGCCAGGCCAATCCGGCTCTGGTCAACAAACTGCTAAAGGAAAAGTTGAGCTCATGATGATGCTATCGAAGATTTCATTTAAAAAACTTTTCGTTGTTTCCTCGGTTTTAATTTGGACGCTGGCATGGAGCTCCCCTTCCCTGGCGGAGACGCCACAGAATCCGGCAGCGGAGAAGATCTGGTCGCAGGACAAGCGATTCGTCGATAATGGAAACGGCACCATCACCGACACGCAAACCCATTTGATGTGGATGAAGCAGGATTCTTATCAGCGCACCGGCCATTGGATCACCTGGCTGAAAGCCTTTGACTATGTTAAAAAAGCCAACGAAAACGGTTTCGCCAATCACTTTGACTGGCAGATGCCGACCATGGCGGATTTAAAAACCCTGTTCGAACCCGACAAGACCAACAGCCAGCAGGTCGGACGTGAAATGAAAATTCATATCGACCCGATTTTCGCAAAGGAGGGTTCGGGAATCTTGTGGGCGCTGGAAGCCAACGGACACTTCAATGCTTTCGGTATTGAATTCAATAACGGGAATAAATTTTCGGCGCCTAAAAAATCGATAGCCCGGAAAGCGGTGCGGCCCATGCGGGTAGCCAAGCCCTGACGGCCGCCAAACAAAAAAGGAGTTTACTTTGAAGCGACGTAATTGGAATTTTTTAATCTTGGGTGTAGCGGCAGCAATGGGTTTCATGATGTTTTCCCATCCGGCGGAAGCACGGTTTCCGGGCATGGACATCACATTGTGGGACGAGCATCAAGCCAAGGGAGACCGTAAAAACTCGGCTTACCTGGAGTTTTATCAGCTTGTCGGGCAAAATAAATATGACGCGGCCCTGCAACTGATCGACCGCGCCCACCGGGAAAATCCGCAAAAAGGCACACCGCTGGTATTGAAATCCCTGCTCCTTTTTGAAATGAAACGCTACAAGGAGTCCTACACGATTCTGCAAGAAGGCCGGAACATCCAGCGCCGGCACCCGGCCATGCCCTTCGCGCATTGCCAGATTTATCGCACCATGGGGAACGTGGAATTATCCGACCAGGCTTGTAAAATATCGGTACATCAGCATCCCAACAGCAAGGATTCGCATTACCAGTTCGCGCAAACCCTGACCGGAATGGGACACATGGAGCTGGCCAACAAAGAGCTGGCCCGCGCCGCCGAACTGGATGCGTCCAACCCGATTTATCATTTCGAGCGGGGAATGAATTTCTTTTACCTGAACGATCTGGAACAGGCCGAACAGTCGTTTCTCAAGGCGTTGTCCCTGAACCCGGACGATATGGAATCTGGCT
>QIDN01000216.1 GCA_003229345.1 Nitrospirota bacterium
GCCGAGAGCGTCGGCTCAATATACCCGGCCCGCGATCAGACCCGCACCCACTTCACACATTCCAAGAAAGTTTCACTTGCCGACGGTGATCCATCATAAAGATCAATCCGTGATGGTCCGGGTTCCGTCCGGGTCTTACTGGGTTCCCTCGGAAAACGTGTCCTCATTTCAAGTGGGGCAAAACCGGCGACTCGATCACAAGACCCTGCCTGAGTTTTTGATCGACCGGGTGGAAATCACCGTGGCGCAATACAAGCAATTCAAACCGGACTACGATGAAACATCCTACACCAGCGGCGAGGAATGTCCGCAGTGTCCGGCCATGGCGGTCAATTGGTTCAACGCCCAACGGTATTGTCAGTGGGCAGAGAAACGCCTGCCGACGGAAAGCGAATGGGAAGCGACCGCCCGCGGACCCTCGGAACGTGCGTTCCCATGGGGCGATCAACTCTTGGAGGGATTCGCAAATATTCAGGAAGATCAGGACGGGTTCCTGAATGCCGCACCGCCCGGCTCCTTTCCAAAGGGCGCCAGCCCGTTCGGGGCGTTGGATATGATCGGTAATGTCTGGGAATGGGTGAGCACGCCGGTGATGCTGCCGTCGCTTGCGGAATCCCAACCGGGACTCCAAAGCAACTCCCTGTATCTGGCTAAAGGTGGCGGCTGGCGAAGTCCGCCGGAGATGGCCACCATTTCTTACCGCAATCTGGCCGACCCCAATATAAAAAATCCGACCTTCGGTTTCCGTTGCGCCAAATCGGCCCATCTTGAAACCGATCTCCAAACAGAAAACCCGTTTCAAAATTGAAACGGGTCTCAAATAAGAAAAGGCCAGATCCTTACTTTGGCAGGGTAAATAAGGATCTGGCCCTTAAAGCCACGGTGCTCCGGACGATTCGGAGGGGATTAACTTATGAACATCCGGATGTTGCGCCGCAGGATAAACATTTCAAGCAGGTGCCGTTTCGGACGAGGGTGAGTTGACCGCACTCACCGCACGGGTCACCTTCATAGCCTTTCAGTTTGGCAAGCGCGGAGCCATTTTGCGTCCTATGGTTGGCAAGAACCACAGTTCCCAGAGCATGAACAGACGTTCCGCCGTTGGTTCCACCACTCGTTCCGCCGTCGGATTTTCCATGACCGTTGCCATTGCCTCCCACCGGATGAGACTCCGCTGTTTCGGGTAGCGGCTCCGTCGGCGGAGTATTTCCTTCAACTCCCAAGTCCAAATCGGTAATCTCGCCCTCGTCTTCTTTTGTCTCTCCTTCTTGATCTTCCGGCGATACCTCTTCATTTTTCTGAAGCGCATCGGAGCGCAGGTCGTCAGGAGTTACCTGAGCCAGATCGTTCCGGCCCAGGTAATTGATGGCAAGCTCCCGGAAAATATAATCAATCGTCGAAGTCGCCATGGAAATTCGGTCATTGCCGATAACCATGCCATTAGGCTCGAACCGGGTAAAGACGAACGCGTCGACAAATTCTTCGAGGGGAACGCCATGTTGCAAGCCGAGGGAGATGGAGATGGCGAAGCAGTTCATCAAACTTCTGTAGGCTGCGCCTTCCTTGTGCATGTC
>QIDN01000244.1 GCA_003229345.1 Nitrospirota bacterium
ATTAAATCTCAGGTAACAGGGTTTCGGCCCTGATTCAGAATAGAATATGCAAGGCGAGAGTTTTTAACTCTCGCCTTTTCTCTTGCCCAGAGGGGGCCGGGCAAGGCCCGGACCTGACTTTTCTGAGGCGGAACGGCGCGATCGGTCCGTTGACTTCGCCAGTCAAGTATTAAAATTATCTACGGCGATGCGCCGACCTCTACCGAGGGAGGGAATTTACTGGACGTTAACGGCAGACAATGGTTCTGGAGCGCAATTCTGAAAATGGGTCCAGCGTCACGCTGGGCTACGACGCTTCGCCGGGCGTGGTCGGGCGGGGGCGGTCTGTTTGCCCTGCATCTCCTGCCGGTAGTCGATGCCTTCCAGTTTGACGAACCGGCACATCTCCACCAGCCGCGAATAAATCCGCTCTCCCACTTTATCCTGTAAAGTCTCTTCCGATACCAAAGCTTCCCGGTTATTGCCGAATGCTTTATGGGTATCGCTTGTGCCGCCTTTTTTTGGATGGGGTGCCTGATCCGGGTAGTTGGTGGTAAACAAGGTGATCTTGTCGGCGGCGTTGTAGCGGCTGGAAATGATCTGATCAAGCATGGTCAATTCCCATTCGGTATTGCGGCCTTTGGCCAACTCGTCGATCACCAGCACCGGCGCGGCGACATAAGGATTGATGATGGCCTGCTCGGAAAGATCCTGCGAGTAGCCGTAGCGAATGTCCGACAACAGTTGAAAGAAATCCACGAATTTGCAATCCGCTTTTTTGTCCAGAATCAGCATTTTAATAACGGCTACTGCGAGATGAGTTTTGCCCAGTCCCGGTCGTCCCATAAACAACAGGCCCTGCTGTGACGTTCCGAAATCTTTCACAAAATCCTGCGCCACGCGGAGCGCCAGTTTCTGCGAGGCATCTATGGGATGATAGGTTTCCAGCTTGGTGGCAACAAATTTTCCGGGGATACCGGCGTCTCCCACTTTTTTCAATCGACGCACCAGTCCTGCGCACACACACTCCCGCAAGGATGAAATTCCGGTTTCGTCTTCTATATAGACATGTCCGCGGCCTTCACATTCGGGACATTTGAAACAGGAGCACAACTCGCCGTGTATGTAGCTATCAACATTAGCCAGAACGTAATGGGAACCCCGGCACTTTTCGCAGATTCCAGTATGGGCTTTACTCTCGATTCCGGCGGATATCTCTTTCGAATCAGGGGTTGTTACTTTTGTTTTGGTCATAGGGTTGGCCTTGTTCGAGACTTTACCTGTGGTCATCGCGCCGCCCTCTGCAGTTCCTGTTCGATAAAATCCTGGAGGCGGGTCAGCGAAACTTTCGGGTTGGGCGATCGTTCCTGCCTGCTCGCTTTCTCGTAACCGGTTTCAATGGCGCGGCACAACCGCTCGACCGCAATCCCCCGCTCTTCCCATTGGCCGATCAAATGGTAATCGTTGGCGGAAAGGTGAAGGCCTGAATCTTTGAGCGACAGGAAGAACTGCTCCACGGTCGTCAGGTAATTCAAATTCTTTTTTTCGATCAAGCTCATTGGAATGTTTTCTGCAACAACGGG
>QIDN01000312.1 GCA_003229345.1 Nitrospirota bacterium
TTAAAAAAATATTTGTGGGTGCCTTTTTTAAAATGGTTCGGCTTTTTAAAGCTCGATTTTTTTAAGGAAGTGCTCGTATTAAGTGGTGTCGGTGTAGGCGGAGGCAGTCTGGTTTATGCCAATACCCACCTTCATCCAACCGATGATTTTTTCAATAATACCGCCTGGTCACATCTGAAAAACTGGAAGGAAATTCTGGCCCCTCATTTTCAGATGGCCAGGTTCATGCTTGGTACTACAAAAGTCCAAAAAAAATACCACGGAGATATTTTGTTGGAGGAGGTGGCCCTGGATATGAAGAAATCTGAAACCTTCAAAGAGGTAGAAGTTGGTGTTTATTTTGGGGATGCTTCAAAACCCGTAGATCCTTATTTCAACGGACATGGTCCCAAGAGGCTGGGTTGCACGGAATGTGCAGGTTGCATGGTTGGATGCCGTTTTAACGCAAAAAACACGCTGGATAAAAACTATTTATATTTCGCGGAAAAGTTCGGCGCCAAAGTTATACCTGAAAGACAAGCCTATAAAGTAGAGCACATAGAGGATGAGAATCTATACAACATTTCCACGGTTTCAAGTACATCCTGGTTTACGAAAAAGCGCGCTGTAATTAAATCCAGGGGGGTTGTATTCTGTGGTGGAGTTTTGGGTACCCTCGATCTGCTTTTAAAGCAGAAGTATAAATATGGAACGCTGCCAAAGATCTCTGACTCACTGGGGGAAAACTTGAGAACCAATTCCGAATCACTGTGCGGTGTAGGGGCAGCAAGAGAAAAATTAAATCATGGGGTGGCAATCAGTTCAGTTTTCAGTCCGAACGAAAATACGCAGGTGGAACTCGTAAAATTTCCGGATGGTTCAGGAGCTTTATTCAAACTTGGAATAATGGCAGCGGGAAAAGGTAATCAGTTAACGCGAATTTCGAAATCTATAGGCAATGCATTTCTACACCCATGGAATTTTGGAAGGACCATTTTAAAATTCAAATCAGCAACCAGGTCGGCTATTCTGCTGGTAATGCAAACCCTGGATAATTCAATGACAATGAGATGGAAAAACTCAATTTTCGGAGGGAGAATGGCCATTAATAATAGAAAGCCTGGTTACCAGCGAGTTCCGGCGTACATACAAACCGGTCAGGATGTGATGAATCGATTTGCCGAAAAGTCCGGCGGAGTGTCCCAAAATGCTTTCACCGAAATATTTTTTAATATGTCCACCACAGCCCATATTCTTGGTGGTTGTCCCATGGGTATTTCAGGAAGTGAAGGAGTTGTCGATGACCAGTTCAAGGTTCATAATTACCCGAATATGTACATACTTGATGGCTCAATTATACCTTGTAATCCGGGGGTTAATCCCAGTCTGACAATCACTGCACTCAGTGAGTACGCAATGGGTTGCATCCCCGATAAGGCCGGTAACAACCAAATCTCTTTGGAGGAATTTCTTTCAAAAAAGGAGAGGGATATTTAGATCTCCTTTATCAAGGCTCGAAATGTGCGTCTCACTAGTTTGAGATTCTCATCGCTCAGGTTATTCAAATCCAGGTGATAGGTATC
>QIDN01000173.1 GCA_003229345.1 Nitrospirota bacterium
GGCCTGCGGGGTGGAAAAAAAGAAACTGGTGGTGCGCGTCGGTCCCGACGACTGTGAAAAATTCCTGAAGCAAAAACACGTGCGCAAGATGGACTTCACTGGCAAACCGCTCAAAGGGTTTGTCTATGTCCTGCCGGAAGGCCTGGGCCGCGCCGATTCACTTAAAAAATGGGTAGACAAGGGAATCCAATTCGCGAGGTCCCTCCCGAAAAAATAAAATTCCTTACATATTCGCTCTCTAATGGGACATACCTCAAATTTTGTTTTATTTTGGGAATAAATCCTTTAATCTGAACATGCTTTTTTGCCAATAATGAACCCAGAGGAGAGAGCATGAAAAATAAAGCACAAGGAATCGTTATGTTGGCGGCGGGGGGCACGCTGTTGTTCTGGGGCTACAATATTACCCAATCGGTTTCCTCCAAATTGAATCAAGCGCTGCACGGGAGCCCTCCCGATAAAGCCATGATCATGATGGTCCTCGGTGGCCTGTGCGCCGCCTTCGGATTTTTCAAATTGTTCAAACTGCGCTGAAAATCTGTCTCAGCATGCCAACCCTCCGAAATCTCTAACTCATTAAAAATACTACGTTTTTTGGGCTCCGCCCCGCATCTTTCCGGTTTAATTTCTTGTCCTTTCCTCACGTACTCCTAACATTCGATCGGTAATCTGCTCCCTGATAGAACATATTACTTAAGAAGGAGAATGACTAATGCCCAAGAACAGTTCAATCGTATTAATGGGAATGCTGACGTTGTTAATCGCTTCGACCGGGTTTGCCGGCTCCAAGGCTTTAAAAGGCACCGTAAAAGTGGACGGGTCCAGCACCGTCTTCCCCATTACGGAAGCGGTGGCCGAAGAATTTGGAATGTTGAGAGAACACCGAAGAGTACGGGTTACCGTTGGAGTTTCCGGAACCGGCGGCGGATTCAAAAAATTCCTGGCGGGAGAAACGGATATCAACGACGCCTCACGACCCATCAAGCAAATAGAAATCGATAAAGCCATCAAGAACGGCGTGAAGTACATCGAACTGCCGGTGGCGTATGACGGTCTTTCGGTAGTCGTCAACAAAAATAATACCTGGGTGGATTACCTGACCGTAGCGGAACTCCATAAAATCTGGAAACCGGGAAGCACGGTCAAAACCTGGAAAGACATTCGATCCAATTGGCCCGATCAGAAAATCCAGTTGTACGGACCGGGAACCGATTCGGGAACGTTCGATTACTTCACCGAGGTGATCAACGGTAAGTCTCAGGCTAGCCGATCGGATTTCACCAAGAGTGAAGACGACAACGTCCTGGTGAATGGCGTGGCAGGCGACAAGGGTTCTCTGGGATACTTCGGGTTCGCCTATTACGCTGCAAATAAAGACAAGCTGAAAGTGGTGCCCATCAAGCAGGGAAACAAGAAACCGGTGGCTCCGACCATGACCACCATCAACAATGGGTCGTATGCACCGCTTTCCCGTCCGATCTTCATCTATGTCAATCTCCAGTCAGCCAAAAGACCCGAGGTCCGTGAGTTCGTCCGCTTCTATCTGATGCAAGCCAAA
>QIDN01000256.1 GCA_003229345.1 Nitrospirota bacterium
AACATAAATCCGCACAATCCCTGGCTGGTGACTATCGGTCTGTTTCTGATCTACACCGGGTTCTGGGGATTTTACGTGGCCTGTAATATTCCGATCATTGATATCTACGGCAGCCTGGTGCTGGACGTCGAGGGCAAGAGTTTTTTCACCGCGACTAATATTTACCTGCAGCCCACCACGCTTTCGGCGATTACATTCAACTTCCTGATGTCGCTGTCCGGCGGCTTGCTGGCGGCCTATTACGTTTCCAAGGGCGATGCGTTCTGGACTTACTCCGGTGGTTTGGCGGGGATTATCGGCGCCTCCGCGGGCAATGATCTCTATCATCCAATCCAAGCCATGCTGATTGGTGCCGGTGGCGCCATCCTGGCCTACAAAATGCATTACTGGGTGGAGCGGAAATTCAAAATCGATGATGCCGTGGGTGCGGTTGCGGTGCATGGCTACGCCGGATTTTATGGGGGTGGTCGCTGGATTCATGCTCTGGGGTTATCCTTCATCACCCTTTGAAGGTTATGCCCCCATTACGCCGTGGGGCCAATTCGCCGGCGCCATCATCATGTTCTTTGTTCTCGGTTTTGTGCCGGGTTGGACTGTTTCCAAGATACTCCAGAGTTTCGGGATGTTGCGTATTCCCCGGGAGATCGAGTTGGCCGGTCTGGACATCGACACTGAGACCGTGCGGCAGATGGAAGCCGAGGAGTTTGCGGAAGCCATTCGTGTGGAAGCCGCTCGTGCGGAAGCCGGCAGTGGCGCCTGAGCTTGGGATGTCAGCACAATCTGGAATAAAAATTTAGGAGAGAATTATGGGTACTGGTTTAGTTGATACCTGGGCAAATACGGATAAGTTCGGCCCAATATACCCCTTTGTGGGAACGGAAGTATTCTTAGTCATTGTCGGAGTCATCTTCTGGATTGCCTGGCATGTCTGGCAGATCAAGGCGGAAACTGCTGAATTCAATGCAGATATTGAAAAGATCAAGGAGCGTGGCGGAATCGTCAAGATCCTTGAAGAAGAAAAGCAGCGGGAAATTCAGGACTGATATCCGCCGCTGTTTCTGGTTTTATAATAAGACACTTTAAGCCCCTTCGATCGTTATCGAAGGGGCTTTTCTTTTTTCGTCAGAGGCCTTAGTTGATCTGCCAATTCCACATGAACACAAGACGAGACTATGATTCGTAGCGCGCTACAGAGCTTGCCGACCAAACCGGGGATGGTGCTGGCGGTTATTGTTCTTGTGGGTACAGTAAGCTTTTATTATTACGACCGGTATCAGAAGTGTACCTATCAGGCTTCACTGCGCGAGCAATTGATTTCAAACATCGGGATAAAACTCGGTGGCACCATCGCGCTTGTTGATATCGTGCCATTCAAATGGGATCGGCTTAAGATTCTCAAAAATATTAAACCGACGGGTAAATTACCTGAGTGCTCCTTTGGCTGGGACTGGACCCAGGCGTACAGGCAATCATTGATCGAAGGCGGTGAGTTGAACATGTTAAAGTTTACCCGCAAGGGTTTTTTTCCCGAATACATCGATTTTCGCCGGGACCAGATTAACTTTTCAGGAACCTCGGGTTTCTACACACAGCAAAGTGCTGAATTTACAGTCACCCGGCAGACACAAAACAGTGATGGGGTTCTGCTCAAGCCGGTAAAGTGATTGTCTTAATGGAATGACTTTAAAAATCTGTACGAGAGAGATGTTTTGTCAACACGAAAACAAAAATCCGGAAAATTCCAGAATCCTCACGCAAGTGGTGAACATTCAAATCCTAAAAGACTTGAGATCGCCATCGGCAATGAAATTCGAAAATTCAGACACAAGCAGAATATGACCGTGGTCGATCTCGCCAGTCGGGCAGGATTATCGACTGGAATGATGTCAAAAATTGAGAATGGGAATACCTCGCCCTCATTA
>QIDN01000269.1 GCA_003229345.1 Nitrospirota bacterium
TAAAGAGAGCGGTCCGCTTTGCGTCCCGTAACTATGCAGTTGCCTTTATACAACTTAAGGCGGACGGTTCCGGTTACCGTCTTCTGCACTTCATCCACCATATTCTGAAGCAGAAGCCGTTCCGGGGAATACCACATTCCATTATAGACCAACCGCGCATAGGCCGGTATGAGTGAATCCCGAAGATGCATCACTTCCCGATCGACGGTGATGGTCTCCAGATCCCGGTGGGCGGCATGCAGGATGGTGCCTCCGGGGGTTTCATAGACGCCCCGCGACTTCATTCCAACAAAGCGGTTTTCAACGATATCGATCCGTCCAATTCCGTTTTGCCCACCGATTTCATTCATCCGGGCCAGCAAATGAGCCGGGCTCATCCGCTCTCCATTAACAGCTACAGGATCGCCGTTTTCGTAGTTAATTTCAAGTACTGTCGGCTTATCCGGTGCTTTCTCCGGCGACACCGATAACATGAACATTTCCTCGTGCGGCTCATACCAGGGGTCCTCCAGAACCCCGCCCTCGTAACTGATGTGGAACAGGTTCCGGTCCATGCTGTACGGCTTGTCCTTGGACACGGGAACCGGGATGCCATGACTGGCGGCATAATCGAACAGGCTGGTGCGTGAGTCGAGATCCCACTCCCGCCAAGGGGCAATGATGACGATCTCCGGGTTGAGGGTCAGATAGGTCAATTCGAATCGGACCTGATCGTTGCCCTTGCCCGTGGCGCCGTGCGATACCCCTTCGGCGTTCTCGAGGCCGGCCACGCGAATCTGTTCCTTGGCAATCAACGGTCGGGCGATGGCGGTGCCCAGCAGGTAATTATTTTCGTAAAACGCGTTAGCCCGCAACATGGGGAACACAAAATCTTTGACGAATTCTTCTTTCAAATCCTCGATGTAAACTTTGCTCGCTCCGGTTGCGAGAGCCTTTTCCCGAACCGGGTCCAACTCTGCCCCTTGACCGAGATCGGCGCAAAACGCGATGACCTCTGCCTCATATTCCTCTTTCAGCCACTTGATGATAACCGAGGTGTCCAGCCCTCCCGAATAGGCCAGAACAATTTTATTCAATTTCTTTTTCATGTTTCCATTCCTAAGCGCACTGTTAAACAAATAAAAACAATCACTTTATCACTGAATCCTGTTTTCTCCCAGCGCAAAATAGGCCGCCCCCAACAGCGGAGCCCGTTTATTTATAACGACTTTGACGGGAATCTGCGCCATAAAATCGCTGAATTTCCCCTTATTGCGAAACGCCTCCAAAAACAAATCCGATTTCAGAAGCGGCAGAATTTCGGGAGCGATTCCTCCGCCAATAGTCACCCCGCCTCGTGCCACCATCTGGAGCGCCAGGTTGCCCGCCACTGCTCCATAAACGGATACAAACATTTCGAGGGCCTGTTCACAGGGTTTAAATTTTTTGGACAAGCCGTTGCGGGAAATCACCGAAGCTGGGTCCTCCTGTTCAAATTCTTCGGCCAACCAATCCGGCTCGGTTGCATGATCGCGCTCTTTCATAAATTCAAATATCCGGATCAAACCGGGT
>QIDN01000255.1 GCA_003229345.1 Nitrospirota bacterium
CCGGCTCGTCGTTGACCACGGTAATTCTTTTCTTCACGGGGACCGATCCCATGGCTTTCGCTAAGGGCTTGTCCGGGGCGGGCAGTTTGCAGGCTTTATGAATCATCGCCCCCACTTCGCGGGCCACGCCGATATGGCTCAAACAGTAGCCGCGGTTGGGCGTCACGTTCAACTCGACCACCTCGGTAGTTTTGCCTTTTCCCAGATCGACCGACTCCAGGCTCTCGATTTCCAAGCCGCCCATCGTGAGCAGATCACTTAATTTCTGTGCGGATAGACCGTGATCGATGTAGGTTTTCAGCCAGTCGAGTTGAATCTTCATTTCATTCCTTTGAAAAATACCTTATATAATAGGAACCGGATTATAGGTGAACTTCCGGGAAAAATTCCCTTCTTTTACGGTTCCAGCCAGCGCGCTATCTAAGTGGACCCTTTTTAAAGCCCTTACGGAATACTATGGATCTCTCAGAAACCAAAATATTAAAACTCTTGCGGGCGAAAACCAACCGGCCCATGAAGTTTTCGGAACTCATGAGCCTCCTGAGCATTCCCGAAAACCAGCGGCGGGAGTTCCGCGCCCAGCTCAAGGAGATGGCCGCCGAGGGTTCGGTGGTCAAACTGCGCGGCGGGCGCTACGGCCTGCCGGATGAGATGAACCTGATCCCCGGTGTTTTGTCCGGCCACCCGGATGGCTATGGCTTTGTCATCAGGGAGGACGATTCGGAGGACATTTACATCGGCCGGCATAAACTGGGCGGCGCCATGCACAACGATCACGTATTGGTGCGCATCGAATCACACGCACAACGCTTCGGGCGGCAGGAGGGGCGGATCGTCCGCATCCTGGAACGCCGCACTCCCACGCTGGTCGGCCTGTTCGAAGCCTTGAACCGCGATGGCTGGGTGATCCCCTCCGAGCACAAATATTTCCAGGATGTGTTCGTGCCCGGCAAGGAAAAGAAAGGGGCGAAGCCGGGACAGTTGGTCTCTGTCGAAATCATCACTTATCCCACAAAGCATCATCCGCCAGTGGGACGCGTCATCAAAGTGCTGGGCGATGCCAACGACCCGGAAGTGGAACTGCGCTCCATCATTCACAAGTTCGGCGTGCGCCAGGATTTTTCACCCAAAATCCAAAAACAGGTGGAAAAAATTAACGGGAACGTCAGCGACCGGGAAAAGAAACAGAGGCGCAACCTCACCGGCGACATGATTTTCACCATCGACGGCGAAAGCGCGAAGGATTTCGACGACGCTGTCTCGCTCGAAACTACCGGGAACGGTTACGTTTTGGGAGTCCATATCGCCGATGTCAGTCATTACGTGACGGAAAACAGCGCGCTCGACAAGGAAGCGCTGGAGCGCGGCACCAGCATTTATTATGCCGACGGGGTGATCCCGATGCTGCCGTTCGCATTGTCGAACGAGATGTGCAGCCTCAAGCCACGACAGGAACGCCTGACCCTGAGTGCGTCGATCACTTTCGACAAACAGGGCAACGTTCTGGATTACAAGATTTTCGACTCCGTGATCAAAAGTAAATTCCGTTTCACCTATAACCAGGTGGCGGCAATGCTGGAATCGGGCTCGGCGGAAAAAAAATACACGGATGCTCTACCGGTATTGCAAAACATGTTCGAGCTCAGCCAACTATTGCGCAAGCGCCGGTTCCAGGAAGGCAGTGTCGACTTCAACATCCCGGAACCGGAAATCATAATGGGACCGAAGGGCGAGGTCCAGAACATCGTGAAGGCGGAGCACAACGTGGCGCATGAATTGA
>QIDN01000203.1 GCA_003229345.1 Nitrospirota bacterium
GGTACCGTAACTGAAGAAGAAGCATTGTCTCATTACCGCCGGGTGCGGGACGAGATCAAAGCCTTCGTATCGGGACTGCCCGGCAATCTGGAACCGGAACCTGCGGCATGATCCAGAAGATTTTTATATGGACGAGTCCCCTGCCCTTGCTGATATTCTGGGGATTGTCGATCTATATCAACCAATTCGAGGGGTGGGGTCAATGGGCGGCAAGCATCATCCTGCTCATTCCTGTCCTTCTCAGTTTAGTCATGGCATTGATGGGCGTGGTGCTGATCGTATGCGCTAAAAAGAAACAAGGGCCGGTGGCGAACCTGTGGGTGAGTACGGTAATGGCGGCATCGTTATTTCTGTATTTTCTGACCAAAGGAATCGTTCAGGAATTGATCAAAAGTTTCGGATAACTTTATGCAACTACTTATTCTATTAATTTCTATTTTATTGTTCCTTCCCACTTCACTGATCGCGCACGAGGCGGAGTCCATCAAGGTCGTAGTGGTGGGCGATACGGGTATCGGGGAGCGCGCGTTTCATCCGGGATTCGAAGCGGTCCAGAACGCCATGCGTGAGGAACAAGCAAACGCGATTCTGCATCTCGGCGATTTTGTGTATCAGCCTAAAAAATTTCCTGGAAACTGCCCCGACAAATACATCAAAGAAATTCAAGAGACACTGGTCCAGCCTTACTCCGTTCGCATTTTCGTAGCGGGAGATAACGATCTAGAACCTAAAATGTGGAAGCCGAAAGCCTCCGGCTGTTGGGACCGAATCGCACCGATGGCCACGCCGTTTGACACGCTTGCTAAAAAAAATCCACAACCAGAAAAATGGGAAGGGGTCATGCATCTGGAAACGGCTCTGTTTGTGGTGCTGGATGTTTTTGACTGGAACGATCCCACCCCTTGGCTCAAACCGGTAGTCGACGAGGCACGGCGGAAGGGCCTTTGGGTGATCTTCGCCCTGCACCAACCGGCGCTTACCACTGCCTGGTATAAAGAGAAACGTCAGACCGTATTAAAACAGATTAATCAGTTGAGTCCCGATCTCGTGTTCGCCGGCAACCAGCACTCGTATGAACGGTTTTTTCCGATAGGCATTCCCCAGGAAAGCGGCACACTGCCGGTGACCAAGCAATCGAAATACAAAAAGGGAACGGGGGTGACGCATGTGGTGTCGGGTGGTGGTGGCGCCCTGTTTAAACTATTTGCCGATCAGCAAAGTAAAAGTAAACGCACCGCACCGGATGCCGTGTTTGATGCACTCGCCAAACGCGCCCTCATGTTTCATTACCTGACACTGGAAATTTCTCACGATACCCTGACCGCCAAAACCTGGAGAGTCTGCCCGCCCCCACCGACACAAGATGAAAAACAAAATCCGCGCTGGCACGCCGATGTGGAAAAATATTTCGTTAGAATGTGATGGGAAAGTAGCAGGCGTGACCGTATTCGATCAGTTTGAAATCCGAAGATAAACTAAAGATATAAAAAATACGGAAAAATAATGACTGAATCTCCCCAACCAAAAAATAATCAGAATATCTCTCCAGTCAAATCCCGCAAAAGCTGGCGTTCCTATTTATCAGACATTTCCCTGGTTATTGTGGTCATCGCTGGAGGGGTATTATTTATTTTTGTTATTTATCTGCAAAGAGCATACAAAATTCCCACAGGTAGCATGGAGTCAACTTTACTCCGAGGCGATCATATTATTACGGTAAAGTATTTTGCAGACCAAAAACTAAACAGGGGAGACATTATTATTTTTCCATTACCCACTGACAGGGAAAAGGACTTCGTTAAACGTATTATAGGGTTACCGGGAGAGAAACTGGAAATCCGCCAACAACAGGTTTTTATCAATGACCAAGCCTTGGACGAACCCTACGCCATGCACACGGAACCGCCCACGCCACAACCTTCCCCGCGCGACGATTTAAGTCCGACGATAATCCCGGATGGTTATGTGTTTGTTCTCGGCGATAATCGTGAAAATAGTTTTGACAGCAGAATGTTTGGTCCTTTGGCAATAAAAGATATAGAGAGAAAGGTCAAAATTATTTACTGGTCATGGAATTCTGAGGAAGGCACCATTCGCTGGGGACGAATTGGTAAAATTCCGGAATAGTTGTATTCGATCAGTTTGAAATTACGCAGTAGGAAATTTCGGCAAAGCGATCTTACTCTTTAAGGAAGGCGTCGACTTCGTCGATCATCACTTTTACGTCGGCGGCGGATTTATCGAGCGCTTCCTTTTCGTCCGGGGTCAGATTCAATTCGATGATTTTGTCGATGCCCAACGCGCCCAACTCCACCGGCACGCCGAAGAAAATATTACTCCAACCGTACTCCCCATCCAGATACGCGGTGCACG
>QIDN01000450.1 GCA_003229345.1 Nitrospirota bacterium
ATACCAGCAATTGGAAGGAGGTCATAAGAGCCACGTCACAAGGTGTTCAACAGGACAGGGGGTTCCGCTCAATCCATGTTGGAGGCGTACCGGTAAGCCCGGACGATATGGTCTTTATCGAAAAGGATGGTCAACTCCTTGGAATTGTCTTTGCCAATGCCGAGTGAATTATAAGTGTCGAACTGGTACGTCCACATGGGATTGCCGTTGCGTACGCCTTCCTTGAAGGCGACGCCGAACCAATCGAGAATTTGTGATTGGGTGGTGACGCCGTTTTGGATGTCTCCGACATGGACCACGGGAAAATTTTTACCCGACGATCCGCACCCGGCCAGAACCAGCGTGAAGAACAACGCGGAAAAGAGGGAAACCAAACGCTTCATGCCAAACCTCCATGGATAGGGATTGAATATTATTTCTCAAACCTGTAAAAGAGTGAAATCGGCGCCTCCTGCCCGGAGGGGGAACGGGCTGACCTTTGACCCCAAAAGAATGTCACTGGGCGCAATTCAAAATTCAGCCCCGGCGTTACGCCGGAGTTTACCAAATTGGAATGCAAATGTGTAACCTCTCCACAGCCCTTCTGAAACGGCGGTTTTGTGCGCTGATTTTATTAGCCTTATTCCTCTGGGCAAATGCCGGATGTGTTCCCGTTCCGGAGCCTTCCCAGCACGAGAATGCTGTTTCTTCGCAAGCCGCGAAGCCCCCGGCTCCCGAAATGGCGGTCCCCGACGGCTACGTTGAATTGATTCCTCCTCTGCCGAAAAAGGGATACCTGCTCAAAAAGCTGGCGAAGGATGTTTATTTTTTCACCAATGGTGTCTACAACAACATGTTCATTGCCACCTCGGAGGGGGTTATTCTCATTGATCCGATTCACGGTGCCGGTCCGCTGTTGAAAAAAGCCATGGGAGAGGTGACGGCGTTTCCCGTCAAGATCATGATTTACACTCACCCGCATCTGGATCACATCGGCGACGCGTTCCTGTTCGCGGAGGGCGCGAAAATTATCGCACACAAGGAAACGCAATTGCTGTTGCAACGATACAAGGACCCGGCGCGCCCCGTGCCGCAAATCACATTTGGCGAGAAATCGGTCATCGAGTTCGGCGGGGTGCGGATTGAATTGATATATCCCGGCGACGGGCACGGCAAGGGCAACATCATGATCTACTTGCCGCAAAAAAAGATACTCATGTTTGTCGACGTCGCCACGCCGAAATCAGTGCCGTTCAAAAATTTTTCCACGGTCGATATCTACAGCCAGATCGTGGGATTGAAACGCGCTCTGCAGTTGGATTTCGAAACGTATGTCGCCGGGCATCTGTACCGTCCCGGCAAGCGCAGTGAAATGGAAGAAGAAGTGCTGAAGTATTACCTGGCCTCGAAGCGCGCCAACGCGGAGGCGATGCGGCGGGTCACTATTCGTGAGGTGATGCAGAAGTCGCAATCGAAAGATATTGAGCGCAAGATGGGGGAATACTACGAGGCGGTGGCCGAGGAATGTTATCGTCTGTTAAAGCCCGAGTGGAAACCCCGCCTGATGGGATTCGAAGCCTTCGCGCGCGGCCACTGCGACACCTGGACCGCTTTCCATCGTACCCATAAAGCTCCCTGACCGGGCGACGAACAGCCGCAGGAAATTTAAAACCTTGAATTGCGAAGGTAACGGTTGGATCGCGTCCTAAGGTCTCAGCAAAATTAGCTCCGGGCCTTGCCTGGGC
>QIDN01000281.1 GCA_003229345.1 Nitrospirota bacterium
ACTATTGCCCGGACGTCCAAACCGTTCTGGATTATGGCTGCGGATACGAACCCGTCCTAAAAACCCTGCTGGAACGCCAGGGATACCAGGCCGAGGGATATGACCCTTATTTTTTTCCGGAGCTCAAAGAAGACCCAGCTTATGATTTGATCGTCTCCACGGAAACTTTCGAGCACCTCAAACGACCCGGCGAAGAATTAAAAAAAATCATCCCTATGCTGTCGCCCCGCGGATACTGTGCGGTGATGACCCAGTTCTACCCGACGCACAACGGACAACTGGACAAACTCGGTTTTCTCAACTGGTACTACAAACGCGATCCCACCCACATTTGCTTTTATGGTCCGAAAACGTTTGAATGGATTGCACACCACCATAATTTTGATATGATCTTGAATAATGGCAAGGATTTCGTCATCCTCCAAAAACACACCTCTTCTTAACCTGCAAAGGAAAACCCAACACACATGGCCGGAGAATATATATTTTCGATCAGCGAGCTCAGCAAAACCTATGGATCCAAAAAAATTCTTGACGGTATCAACCTGTCCTTTTACCACGGCGCCAAAATCGGCTTCGTCGGTGAAAACGGCGCCGGCAAATCCACTCTACTCCGCATCATGGCGGGAGAGGACAAGGAGCACGACGGTCGCGCCGAACCGCTTAAAGGCACCCGCATCGGGTGGATGCCCCAGGAGCCGCAACTCGATGCCAACAAAACGGTACGGGAATCGGTCGAGGAAGCCTTCGGTGACATCAAACAAATGATCGACGAGTTCAACGAAGTTTCCGCCAGCATGGCCAATCCCATGTCCGACGACGAAATGGAGAAGGCCATGGAAAAAATGGGGCGCCTGCAGGATGCCATCGATGCCGCCGACGGCTGGGAGTTGGACCGGCAGATAGACGTGGCAATGGATGCCTTGGTTCTGCCGCCTGACGACCAGAACGCCGGCACTCTTTCCGGCGGGGAGGCGCGTCGTGTCGCTCTGTGCTGCCTCTTGCTCCAGAAACCGGACATCCTTCTGCTCGACGAGCCGACCAACCACCTCGACGCCGAAACGGTGCAGTGGCTGGAGGACACCCTCAGCGACTATGCGGGCAACGTGATCGTCTCCACGCATGACCGGTACTTTCTTGACAACATCACCAAATGGATATTGGAACTCACCGGCGGCAAGGGGATTCCGTTTGAAGGCAATTATTCCTCCTGGCTGGAACAAAAATCCGCGCAATTGGCGCAACGCGAAAAAACCGAATCCAGCCTGCAAAAGCGCCTCGCAAACACGCATCAGCGATTACGAAAAACTTGCTGCACAGAAAACCAAGGTAGAGGAAAACTCACTGGACATTCAAATCCAGCCAGGCCCTCCACTCGGCGAAAAAGTTATTGTCGTGGAAAATCTGCAAAAGGGGTACGGCGACAATGTGCTGATCGATGGCCTCAGCTTCGCGGTGCCGCGCGGCGCGGTGGTCGGGCTCATCGGTCCCAACGGCACCGGCAAAACCACATTGTTTCGCATGATCGTCGGCGAAGAGAAACCGGACAGCGGCTCACTGGAATTGGGCTCCAGCGTCGCGCTCTCCTACGTCGACCAGCACCGGCACGATCTGGACGACAACAAAACTGTTTACGAGGAAATCTCCGGTGGCGACGATAGGATCGAAATTGCCGGCACCAACCTCAACGCCCGCGCGTATGCGGGACGATTCAATTTTAAAGGCTCGGACCAGCAGAAAAAAGTGGGCGACCTCTCCGGCGGCGAACGCAATAAAGTTCACCTGGCGAAGTTGTTGCGGCGCGGCGGTAACGTGCTCCTGCTCGATGAACCGTCGAACGATCTCGACGTCACCACGCTCAGTAATCTCGAAAATGCCATTCTCAATTTCAACGGGTGCGTGATGGTGATCTCGCATGACCGGTTCTTCCTCGACCGCATCTGCACGCATCTTCTGGTGTTTGAGGGGGACAGCAAAGTGAGATGGTTCGAGGGCAATTTCGAAGCGTATCAGGAAACACGCAAGAAGGAACTCGGCGGGCGCGAAGAAAAC
>QIDN01000428.1 GCA_003229345.1 Nitrospirota bacterium
CGGACGCTGGTGCGGGCCGGCCGGCTGCCGGTTGACCCGTCGAGATTGCGGGTGGATCTGGGCCCGGAAATGCGTTCGGACGCTGCAATGAAGCGGGTGCTCCTGCATTTGTTCAACACAATTCTAGTCAACGAAACAGGCGCCAGAACGAATGTCGATTCCGAGTTTCTTCACGATTTCAGGGTCGCTGTCCGTCGCACACGCTCCGTTTTTGCTCAGGTAAAACGCGTGTTTTCAACCGCTACCCTCGAGCGGTTCACACCTGACCTGAAGTGGCTGGGGGGGGCTACCGGCCCCACTCGTGATCTGGATGTATATTTGTTGACCTTCGACAAATATAAAAACAGCCTGCCCGAATTCCAGCGGGAACACCTCGAGCCGTTACGGCACTTTCTGCGCGTTCACCAGAAAATAGAACAAGAAAAAATGGCGGCCGCATTGGGCTCGTCGCGGTATAGCGAATTCAAAAGGGACTGGCGAAAATTCCTGAAGTCGCCGGACTCTGCAACGGCGACATCAGGGAATGCGGCGCAGCCTATTGTAGACGCGGTCAGCCGGCGCATTCGGAAAGTTTACAAGCTGGCCGTCAGGGAAGGTCGGGCGATCGGTCCGGATACAACCGCCGAAGCCTTGCACAACCTGCGCAAGACCTGCAAGAAATTGCGCTATTTAATGGAGATTTTTCAGGCACTTTATCTCCCGGTGGGTCTCAAACGCCTGATCAAGACGCTCAAGGTCTTGCAGGAAAACCTGGGAGATTTCCAGGATCTTGAAGTGCAGGCCGTGACGCTCAGGAAGTTCGGCCGGCAAATGATGGATGAGGGCCAGGTTGGGGTGGATACCCTGTTTGTGATGGGTACATTGATCGTCGGGCTGGGGAAGCGCCAGCAAAAAGCGCGTCAGGCGTTCTCGGTATGCTTCGCGGAGTTTGATTGCGCGGAAAATCGAGCCCTTTTCAAGCAAATTTTCGCTACTGCCAAAGATCAGTACTAAGATATCGTTCGCCGGTATCGGCCAGAATCGCAAGTAAAATTTTATCCTTCGCCTCTCCACGCGCGGCAACTTTGAGCATACCGGCTACAGCGGCGCCGCAGGAAATCCCGGAAAAAATCCCCTCTTTTTCCGCCAATAGCCGTGCCGTACCGTACGCCTCCTGCGTAGTAATCGGAACAATCTCTTCGTAAGCGCTGGTATCGAGAGTCTCCGGAATAAACCCCGGCGCCGTACCCATGATCTTATGCTTGCAGGCGATGCCCCTGGAAAGAATCCGTCGCAATAATCTTCACACCCGGCATGCGTGGTTTGAGATAAGTCGATAACCCGGATATCGTTCCTCCCGTACCCGTTGTTAAAATAATTGCATACAGGTCGGTTCCGAAATCATCGAAGATTTCGTCCGCGGTTGATTCGTGGGAAGCAGGGTTAGCAGGATTGAAGTGCTGGCCCACGAAAAACCAGCCATTTTCCTGCGCCAGCCGTTTCGCCTCGTCGATGGCTCCGACCGTGCCTTTGTCGGCCGGTGTTAAAATTACCTCCCCGCCATAGGCCTTGAGAATCGATTTCCGTTCTTCGCTCATGTCCTCCGCCATTACAAAAACACCACGGTAACCTTTTGCCGCCGCCACCATCGCCAGGCCGATTCCCGTATTTCCCGATGTCGGTTCGACTATGGTGTCCCCCGGTTGGAGTACCCCTCGTCGTTCGGCATCTTCGATCATGTTGAGCGCCGGCCTGTCCTTGACCGAACCGCCCGGATTGAAACGCTCCAGCTTGCACCACAGTTCGGCGGCGTGGTGTTCGGAGAAGTAATT
>QIDN01000346.1 GCA_003229345.1 Nitrospirota bacterium
CATCCGCCGTTCCTTGCGTATTCTCCAGCGCGATAACCGAGGTCACGTATGTTGTTTTACGGTCGCCTTCCGGAGCGGGTAAATCAGTAATGTGGGTGACGGATTTGCCGAGGTCATACGTCTTGTACAAGCCATTCAGCGCTGTTCCAAGAAAGACCACCTTCTTGCCGTCAGCTTTCACCTGGAAGGAGATATCGGTGATCTTGCCTGCCTCGTCGAGTGCATTTTGTTTTGTCCAGCTGTCAAACCCTTCCTCCGACAGGTAGATGTCACCGCTACCCGTGCCCACCAGCAGTCGTGTTGTATTGTCATCTTTTATAATGGTGGCAGACGTAGCAAAGAACAGATCATGGGCGATCTGTCGCCAGGAGTCTCCGGCGGAGGTCGATATAAAAAGACCGGTACCCTGGGGAACGGCAATCAGTGTCCGGTCATTATCAAAGTCCGGCGACACTACCAGCTGTCGAATATCGAGGTTCTCCAGTCCTGTATTGATTGGGCGCCAATGATCCCCGCGATCGCTTGACCGATAAATCCCGTCACCTATTTTATAATCGGCAGTATCACCCGATGAAATTTCAATATCGGAGACCAGGGAAGAAGAATTGTCCAGACCGTTTTCCAGGTTCTGCCACGAATGGCCGCCATCGGTTGATCTTCTAAACTCGTCGAAAACGTAGATAAACAGCGTCTGGTCGGTTTCATAGCCGGGCGATACGGCAACGGACTCAACGACATCATGCGGGCTGTGGGCATGTACGCATGTTGTAAAAAAACCGATGAGGATCGAGGTAAGCGAGATGTGTGCGAACAACAAAACGCGTTTAGCCTGATGGATCAATGGAGTTTCCTTTTTTTCTACCGACGGAACACGATGACTTCCGGTTTGGGGAAGCCGTTGAAATCCGAGGCATAGGCAGTACTGTATGCCCCCATATTTTTAAAGCAGACGTAGTCACCTTCCTGCAAATTTATTGGCAACATTTCGTCACGCATAATGACATCCATGGAGTCACAGGTTGGGCCGGCCACTGTGCACGGGATATTTGCCCCTCCGTTTCCAGCGGAGAGTTCGAAGCGCATACCTTCGACGGTTTCCATGAGTCCGTGAAAAACCCCGGTGTCCAGGTATATCCAGCGGGTTCCGTGCCGCACCGCTGTTCCGATAACGCGGCTCACCAGGTGAGAGGATTCTCCGACCAGGAATCGGCCTGGCTCAGCGATAATCTGCAGGCTTTCGGGGAAATCTGCGATGGCGTTATTTATTGATTCAGAGATATCTTCAATGCAAGGAATGGGTTTGGTGTACTGCACAGGGAAGCCGCCGCCTATATCCAGCAGTTCGGGTTCAAAGCCAAAATCGCGCATCATACTGAATACAATCTTCGCGTTCTCGATACCAATGTGCCAGTTTTCAAGATTGCGGCACTGGGAGCCGACGTGGAAGGTTACGCCTGCAAGATTTGCATTGAGCTTTTTCGCCACCTCCAGTATCTGGTGTATTTCCGGGAA
>QIDN01000373.1 GCA_003229345.1 Nitrospirota bacterium
ATGGTAGTTCCCGGCTGGAACCCTTCGGGTTATCTGAACAACGCGATGCATCGTATTTCAGTGACCGTGGTTTGATGAAGGAAAAAGTGGTGAAAAAAAACAGATTCTTTCGAATTTCCCATTTAGTAACTTTTACAATGCTCGGTCTTTTTTTAGCTGCTTCATCACAGCTTGTGGCGCAGGAAGAAAATATTCATCAGGGATTAGCTCCAGGAGAAGGAAGAGACCTCGTCCTGGGGAATTGTACGGTATGTCATTCTGCTTCAATTATTCTTCAGAACCACATGAGCCGGGAAGCGTGGGACAAAACCATCACATGGATGCAGAAGGAACAGGGAATGTGGGAGTTGGAAAAAAGCGATCGGAAAACCATTTTGGATTATCTATCCATGACCCAGGGTTTAAATCAAAAATTGGCTAAAGAAAAGTTTGATAAAAGAAAAAACTCTATGTACGAGTTCGACTATCAGCCGAATCCTTTTTGAGTAGACTGGGTTTACCGTTAAGGGGGGAGGGAAAGTCGCCAAAGTCACACCGGGAGTTAAGGCCGCAACCCAGTTGGGAGCATGCCCGCAACCCCGGAAAACCCATCGCGCGCCAAGTAATATTCATAACATGAAGAATCCCCTGAAACCCTCGGCAAAGAATCTGAAAAAAGGAAAGGTTCTCTTTAAAAGTCGGGCCAAGCCCCTGGCCTGCAAACATTGTCACGGGTTGACAGGAGATGGGAAGGGTTACAAAGCTGCCAATATGGTTCCTCCACCCAGGAATTTTACTTGTGCAAAAACAATGAAGGAAATCACCGATGGGCAAATGTACTGGATTATCAAAAATGGTTCTAAAGATACAGATACGAAATGCAGGCTTACAACACATTAAAGAAAAATCAGATTTGGCAGTTAGTTCTTTATCTCAGGGAATTTGTAAAATAAAATTTTTCTCTGCCATTACGATGAGTATTTTGATAAACGGGATCATTAGACTACGTTAGAAGACAGTGATCTGTTGTCGAAACCAATTGAAAATAGGCCGCAAAATTGTTTCACACACTCCTCCCAGTTGCAGGGGGCGAATTACGGGCGTATTATGATGCCATTCGGCATGGGAAATACGCTATGCCCAAAATCCTCAAACCTGATGCCCTCAATTTTCGGGAAAGAGGTTTGGAAGGGATTTGAAAATCCAACGGAGGAGGGTCATCCATGAAGCCTGTTTATTATTTTGCCCTATGCGCGGTTTTTCTTTTCGCTTGTTCCGGAGAGAAGGAACAGTCCGCTGAACCCAAAACAGATGCAGCCTCCGTTGAGGCCGAGGACACGTCTTTTTATGAGCCCTTGCCGACGGGGATTTATCCTCAGAACAATCCTTGGTCGCAGGAAAAGGAAGACTTAGGCAAACTGCTTTATTTCGATCCACGTCTCTCCGGAGACAATTCGATCAGTTGTGCGTCTTGCCATCATCCGGATAAGGGGTGGAGCGATGGTCAGCCACGCGCCATAGGATTTGGCGGCAAGGAGTTGGGGCGCCATTCGCCGAC